>DASSZK010000126.1:0-20446 GCA_035702845.1 Acidimicrobiales bacterium | reverse complement strand
TTGACGGCGGCTGGGACGCGTACGTCCATGAAAAAGAGATAGCGGCCCGCCTCCAACAGGAGGCATACGAGAACTATGCCGGTGCCCGCTCGGAGTTGTTGGGCCGGGCGAGCCGGGAGAAGCAGTGGGCGACGTCGGGAGTCGTGAAGGAAAAAGCGCGGCCCAAGGACAACGACAAGGTCCAGCGGGACTTCCGGGTCAACCGCACCGAGCAGCTGGCGGCGCGGGCGCGACGGACCGAGAAGGCTATCCAGCGCCTTGAGGCCGTCGAAAAACCATGGGAAGAGTGGCAGTTGCAGTACTCGCTCAAGTCGGCACCTCGTGCCGGAGCGATCGTGGCCGAGCTGGCCGATGCTGTCGTGACCCGTGGCGAGTTCCGGCTTGGGCCGGTGACGATGACCGTGGCCTGGGGGACGCGCCTCGCCGTTACAGGGCGCAACGGGGGAGGCAAGACGACCCTCGTACAGACCCTCCTCGGGCGCATCGGTCTTGACTCGGGCCGCCAGTACTTGGGACCAGGAGTGATGGTTGGCGAGCTCGGCCAGGAGCGCTCGGGCGCGCTGGCAGGCGCGTTGGGGGCCGGGGAAGTGGCGAGCGCCCATTTGCTAGCTCCTGGCCGGGAGCTCCTGCGATCGTTCATCGATGCCACAGGGCTTGAAGTGCCCGAGGCCCGTACGTTGCTTGCCAAGTTCGGCCTCGGGCCGGACCACGTCTTGCGCCCGGGGTGGACGCTTTCGCCCGGGGAGAGGACCCGGGCCCAGTTGGCCTGTTTCCAGGCGGTAGGGGTCAACTTCTTGGTCCTTGACGAGCCCACCAACCATCTGGACATGCCCGCCATCGAGCAGTTGGAACAGGCCCTCGACGGTTACGACGGGACGCTGCTCGTGGTGACCCACGACCGCAAGATGTTGGAGAGCTTGCGGGTCACCGAGCGCGCAGAAGTCGCCCGAGGGACGGTGACCGTGGTGCCCGCTTAGCCGGGGCCCCGTTAGATCCCTGGGCCTGGTTGCGGCGCCGTCGGCCCCGGCGGGGTGCCCTCGAGCAACAGGGCAACTTCCCGGTAGCGACGGACGGGGACGAGGTGCACTCCGTCGAAGGCTGCTGACGCCTTTATCTGAGCGATCATCTCGCAGGCGTAGTCAACGCCCGACCGGGGATCCGAGGCCAGCCTCGTAGTGAGCCATTCCGGCACGGCCAACTGGGCAATGTCAGCGGTGAGCTTCCTGGCCATGGCCGCCGAGGCCACCACCATCACCCCCGCATAAACCGGGCCGGAGAACTCGACCGTCTCGCGCCAGCGGAACAGCTCCTCGGACGAGAAGCTCACCTGCGCAAAGAGAAAATCCGCCTCTTGCTTCCATCCCGGCACGGCACCGAGCCGAGAGGACACGCCGATACGGATGCCCTCATCGCCTGGATAGTGCTCTGCGGCAAACAGGCGGGCCTGGTCGATCATCGAGCGCACGGTTAGGTCGTCGGAGCGCCGGCCATGCTCGGGACGGTCCCCGTAGACAAAGAGGAACTCGCGCACCCCGTACGCCGCTGCTGTGAGCAGGTCCCGGCGAAAGCCGAGGGTATTGCGGTCGCGGGCGTTGAGGCAGGCGATAGCCCGACCTCCCATAAGCATCACTTCGTGAGCAACCGCGATGCTCGAAACCGTTGCGCGCCCGATGTGGTTGTCAGGTATCAAGAAGCCGGATGCGACCGGTGCGAGAACGCCGATCTGGTGGCGGACGTGTCGCAGGTCCGGGGACGTAGCCGGTTCGATCTCGCACACCACCTCGAAGGGTTTCGCCACACCCCAACCCTATCGGCACCCACACACCGGCTCAGGTCGTTCGGGATAACTGGGACGGCCCAACTGACGGTGCGTCCCGGATGGCTGACGGGCTAGCACACTCCCTTCGCCGACTTGTGCTCATGGCGATTGGCGCGGGGATGAGCCGATGCTGCGATCTTGCTGGGACCGGGGCGCGCGTGGGTTGTCTTCTTCTGCGTAGAGCCGTGCTGGTCGAGGTAAGTAAGCGCCGCCTGGAGATCGGCGACCAAGAGGTCCGCCATATCCCTGGAGAAGTTTTCTTTTACCACCACCCGCAGCACGGCCACCTCTTGGGCGTCAGGGGCCATCGTGTAGGCAGGGACGATCCAGCCGCGCTCACGCAGGTGAGCGGAGATATCGAACACGCTGAAGCCCGGGTCGGAGCTGAGGCGGAAACAGACCAGGGGCACTGTGCGCGGTTTGCTCAAGATCTCGAAGCGCCCGAGTTGCTCGACGCTCGAGGCCAGGTAACCGGCGGTAGCGTCGAGGCCCTGCATAATGTCCGCGTAGCCCTCATAGCCTAGGCGTAAGAAGTTGTAATACTGGGCCAAGATCTGGCCTGCTCCCCGGGAGAAGTTGAGGTTGAAGGTGGGTTGGTCGCCGCCGAGGTAGTTGACGTGGAAGATCAGGTCGTCCGGAAGGTCGTTTTCCTCGCGCCAGATGACCCACCCCACACCCGGGTAGACGAGCCCGTACTTGTGACCTGACGCATTGATAGAACGCACGGCGGGCAAGCGAAAATCCCATTCCAGCTTGGGCCATGTGAACGGGGCCACGAAGGCGCCGCTGGCGCCGTCCACGTGCAAGGGGACTTCCCAGCCGGTAGCGGCGTTCTTGGCCACCAAGGCGTCGTTGAGGTCTTTGATCGGTTCGTACTCCCCGGTGTAGGTGCTGCCCAAGATCCCGACGACGCCGATAGTGTGCTCGTCGACCTGGGCCATGGCTTCGTCGACCCCGATCACGAAACGCTCGGGAGTGAGCGGTACGTAGCGTGGTTCAACTTCGAAGTAGCGGGCGAACTTCTCCCAGCACACCTGGACGTTGGCCCCCATGACGATGTTGGGGCGGTCGGTCGGCTTGCCCTCGGTCCGGCGCCGGGCGCGCCAGCGCCATTTCATGGCCAAGCCTGCGAGATGTATGGCTTCTGAGGATCCGACCGTGGCACAGCCCACTGCGGCCGCCTCCTGGGGGGCGTGAAAAAGGTGCGCGAGCATGTTGACGCAGCGATTGTGGATTTCCGTAGTTTGGGGGTACTCGTCGGCGTCGATGTAATTGCGCCCGAGGGACTCTGCCATGAGCTTGTCCGCTTCGGGTTCCATCCAGGTGGTGACGAAGCTGGCCAGGTTGAGCGCCGGGTTGCCGTCGAGGTTCAGCTCGTCATGGATGATCTGGTACGCGGCAGCCGGTTCCATCGAGCCTTGCGGCAAGCGGTAGCGGGGCACCGGCTCGCGCAGGGTGCGCGACCCGTACATAGGTGATAGCGACGGTTCGTCGCCCCCCGTCTCACTGCGGTCCACCTTGCGGGCAAGCATCCTCGGTTACCTCCTGACGCGCCGCTCCCCGGCCTGGTGGCCGGGGAGGCGTCTGCTTTGTTATGGCAACCGGTACTAGCAGAGGTGGAGGAGTTATCGGTAGAGCTTTAGCCTCTCAGGCAGGCGTTCATGGTCGAAGACAGCTGTGTGCCGATGCTGCTGGCCTGGCCCTGGAGGGCGTTCATGTCGTTCAGGTACTGGGTCATCGCGCTGCGGTCGTGAGCCCGCAAGGCTGCCAGGTACTGCGTCTCGGTGAGCACCACACTGTTGTTCACCGACACGCTGTTCTGGGCGAGCACTGCCGCTTGCTGGCACTGGGAGGCGTGAGCCTGGGTGAGGGTCAACAGGCTGTGCTGGGTATTGCCGAGCTGGCCCTGCGCCTGGTTGAGCTGGGTCTGTACGGTGCCGACGCGCTGCTGGGCCTGGGTGAGCTGCGCCTGGGTTTGCGCCAGTTGCGCCTGGAGGTGTGCGGACTGGACCTTCCAGTGAAGGTCGGAGCCGTTGAGGGCGGCGAGGTTGTGCAGCTGGGTGGTGATCCGGTGCTGAGCCTGCGCCAGTTGTGCGGCCGTGGAGCTGAGGCTGCTCTGGGCGGCCACTAACTGGGCCGACTTCTGCGAGATGGTGCCCGACTCGCCGATGCCCCATGACAGCGTGAACCCGAGGCTTGACACCAAGACGACACCCGCTGCGGCACCGATCAAGCGTTCCCGGTTGGCCCCGGCGCGAACCTTTACCGCCATCGCCTGCGCTTTGCCGGGTAGGGAGCGCAACTGGGCGAGCTTGGCCAGGTCAATGCGCACCTGCGGGCGGATCGCTCGCAACTTTTCCAACTTCGGGGCAGCTTCGCCGGCAGCTCCTACTTCGCCGGTCGCTGGGGCGGCTTTCGCCGCCGGTGCCGAGGTGGACATCCCTGGGGGTGCCGACACCGCGGGCCGGCCCTTGCCCACGGCCGGCGGCTTGGTGCCGGCTTGGGACTGCGGGGTGCTGGTGGCTTTTACGGGGGCAGCTACCTTGGTGGGCCCGGCAGGCTTGCGGACGATGGGGGCCTTGCCGGAAGGTGCGGGACGACAGGAGGCGTCCAGTGCGATTTTCTCCGGCGGTTCCACGACTCTTGGCGCGGGAGCCTTGGCTATGCTCTCTCGCTGCCCGGCCAGGACGGCTGCGGCACCCCAAGCGTCTACGGGGGGGACCCTCCCGGCCTGGCCACCACCTGCGCTCGTCATCGGGCGCAGCGGCGAGAAGGCCGCCTTTGTTGCCTGCTGTGTCGCGCCAGGCGTCCGGTGAGGCAGGGCACCCCCGGCACTGCTGGAGCGCTGAGGCCGCACGACGCCGGCAGCTTTTGCTGACAGGTCGGCGACCGGAGCAGCAGAACTGGCAGTGTCGCCCTCGTCGAACCCGGAATGCAGCTGGGCCAAGAAGGCGCTCAGGGCGGTGGTTAGACCTTCGTCGGAAGATATGTCCGCTTCAGGTGTCATCACCGTCGCGGCCGACCGTTGGGTGCCACTCCGGCCGTCTAGTCCGGGCATGCAGTTCCTCCCCGTATTTGGTTTATTTCTCTCAAGGGATAAGAAATCCCCCTTGCGGTTCCAACAAGCCTTCGGCCAGACGGGCGCTCGCCTTTAGCTTCCTGCAGCTCGGCCCTCCCGTCTGGCTCGGATCCCGCGCTGTTCGGAGAGTAAGTCAACGGGTAGCCGCGTGTCGTGCGGTTCGGCCTTTTCCGTAGACCATTGGGTCGGGGCCCCGGCCGTTATGGACCGCCGGCCTTCACAACACAGGAGCCGGTGCGCCTCACGGCGCCCGCGTTGAGCCAGAGTGGGGCTGATGGCAACCGGAGGAGTCACCGAGGCGAGCGCGCCGGTCCCTGTGAGGGCTCTCACGTTGGGTTTGGCTGCCGAGCACCCCGTGGCTAGCTCGGTCATCGAGGGTGCTGCGCGCCAGGTGCAAGGAGCCGCTCGGATGGTGTCGGAGGCCGGCTACAGCGTCCAGACGGTCCGCCTGGCCATGCGGCCTTTGTTGGGCGGCCTGCGCCCCTCTGGTGGAGTGCCCCTCCTCGCTGGCGGGTCGCTCGGCTCGTACCTGGACGAGCTGCATGCAGTGTTGACGGAGCTGGGTATCGAGTTCTGCTCTTTAGGCCCCGTGCCGGGCGAGCTCGCGCCGGCCCGTGCCGAAGCCCTGGCCGACCTCGTGGCGCCCATGCCCGAGCTCAATTGGTCGGTGATGGTGGCTTCCCCGGGAGCCGGGCCCGATTGGGAGGCGGCATTGACCGCCGGGCGCGTTATGTCCCGCTTGGCTCGCACGACCGAGCGCGGCCTCGGCAACTTCAACTTCGCGGCGACGGCCTGCGTCCCACCCGCCACCCCGTTCTTCCCTGCGGCCTATCAGGGACCGGGGCGCGAACCGGTGCTGAGCATCGCCCTGCAGGGAGCTCGGATCGTGGCAGGGGCGCTGGACGAGCTGCGAGCACATCCAGGTGCCCGGCGTCAGCTGGTACCCGAGGCGGTCAGCGTTTGTGTGCGCCAGGCGATGGAACTGGTGGCCGGACCAATCGTCGACCTCGTGCGCCAGGCGGCGGGTGAGGCGCACCTCCAGTTCGCGGGGATCGACTTGTCGCCTGCACCCGATGTGGACGACAGCATATGCGGAGCCCTCGAGACTTTGGGTTTGGGGCCCTTCGGTGGCCCTGGGTCGCTGGCTTTGTGCGCTGCAGTGACTACCGGGATCCGGTCTACCGCCCTGCCTACGTGCGGCTACAACGGCCTTATGTTGCCCGTAATGGAAGATGCGGTCCTCGCCCAGCGCTGGGGAGAAGGACGCTTCGGGTTGGACCAGTTGCTTGCCTGGTCGGCCGTATGCGGAACAGGTCTTGACACCGTGCCGGTGCCCGGGGAAACGCCGGCCGAGGAGCTGGCCCTTGTAGTGATGGACATGGCCAGCCTGGCGGCTCGCTACTCCAAGCCCCTTTCGGCACGTCTCATGCCGGTGCCGGGGGCATTGGCAGGGGACATGGCGGACTTCGGCTCTCCATACCTGGTGAGGACGCTGGTCAAGAGCGTCACGCCGGGGCCCTGAGAGTGGCGGGCCGCGCCGGCGCCTGACGCCGGTAGGGTCCCGCTATGGAGTACACAAACCTTGGACGCACCGGCCTTCGGGTCAGCCGCCTGTGCCTGGGGACCATGAACTTTGGTCCCATGACCGACGAACCCACCTCCTTTGCCATCATGGACCGCGCTCACGACGAGGGCATCAATTTTTTTGACACGGCCAACGTTTACGGGCGCGATGTCGGGCGTGGCGCCACCGAGCAGATCGTGGGCCGGTGGTTCGCTCAGGGCGGCGGCCGTCGTGAGCGGACAGTGATCGCCACCAAGCTCTACGGCGACATGGGCGACTGGCCCAACGAAGGCCGGCTCTCTGCGCTGAACATACGCCGGGCCTGCGAGGCGTCCCTGAAGCGCCTGCAGACCGATTACATCGACCTGTACCAGATGCACCATGTC
Organism: Acidimicrobiales bacterium; assembly: GCA_035702845.1. Classification (GTDB taxonomy): domain Bacteria; phylum Actinomycetota; class Acidimicrobiia; order Acidimicrobiales; family Palsa-688; genus JAJZMF01. The sequence goes on along the minus strand of DASSZK010000126.1, from coordinate 13,598 downwards.
GACCGTTCCACTCCTTGGGAGGAGATCTGGGAAGGCATGGAGACCTTGCGCCATCAGGGGAAAATCCTCTACGTCGGCTCTTCGAACTTCGGCGGTTGGCACATCGCCAAAGCGCAAGAGGCGGCCCGCAGGCGTAATTTCATGGGCCTCGTCAGCGAGCAGTGCATCTATAACCTCTTGGCTCGCGACGTGGAGCGCGAGGTTGTCCCCGCTGCGCAGGACTACGGTCTGGGCATCATCCCCTGGTCGCCGCTGCACGGGGGCCTGCTCGGCGGCATCGCCCGCAAGGAACGGGAAGGCAAACGGCGCCTGGAAGGACGTGCCGCTGAGACCCTGGAGCGGGCACGCACCGAGATCGAGGCCTACGAGCAGCTGTGCGCGGACCTGGGCGCGGAGCCATCGGTCGTAGCGCTGGCGTGGTTGTTGACGAGGCCGGCGGTCACCGCGCCCATCATCGGCCCCCGCACGCCCGAGCACCTCAACAGCGCCGTGAGCGCAGTGAGCTTGGACCTCGACGACAAGACCCTCCGGCGCCTCGACGAACTGTTCCCCGGCTACAAGACCTCGCCGGAGGACTTTGCCTGGTAGGTCACGCTTGACGCGGGCGGCAACTGCCGGTACCTTGCGGGAATGGCTCGCCGTTCCCGTTATTCGCCGACGTCCTACAGTTCGGCAAAGAGACAGTTCATAATCGGCGTAGCGCTCTTCGCCGTGGGCATCGCCGTCACCGTCATCACTTATTCGGCCGCGTCGTCCTCGCCCACGGGTGGCACCTACATCGTTTCGTGGGGCCGATCATCTTCGGGTTTGTACGCATGGTGACGGCCGGCCCCATGCTCCTACGTGGGCGCGGCCAGGCCGGGATGGCCCAAGCAAGCATGCAGCCGCGCTACGGGCCCGGAGCCCAACCCTACGGGCCTGGCGGCCAGCCCTATGTGCCCGGCGCTCAGCCGGCTCCGTGGGCTGGGCAGGCAGGACAGGCCCCCTGGGGTGGCGCGACTGGGAGCGCCGCCACATCAATCGGCGCCCCTCCGGTGCTGGGTACAGCTGTTGTCGGCGCCGCGCCCGTCGCGGGGTGGTACGCAGATCCCAGTGGCACGTCGCAGTACCGCTGGTGGGATGGGGCTTCTTGGACTGAGCATGTGCGCTGACACGCTCCTTGCGCTCAAGTAACGGAGGCAGCAATTGTCCTGGCTGGGACAGTCGACCAGGGGGACGTTCCCACCCCGCGACGAGGAGCCCGAGTACAAGGAAAAAAGTGCCCGTCTGGCGGTGACCCTGATTATTGCGGGCCTGTTCACTGCCGCGCTGGGTGTGGTGGCGATGGTTTATGGGATGGCCAATCCCCATCATGCTTGGGTGTGGCTCTTCGTCGGCATGGCGCCATTTGTGGCCGGGACCATCGCGGTCGCTCGAGGCGTGACGATGCTCGCCCTGCTCGGCATCGCGGCTGAGTACGCGCACTTTCGCAAGGCAAGAGCGCGCCGCAGGGCCATGCGCACGGTGAGCGCCGGGCAAGCCGTCAATGTCGGGCAAGCCGTCAATGTCGGGCAAGCAGTGAAGGCAGGGCAATTCCCCATCGGGGATGCCGGCGGCGCGGCGTGGCTCCCCGACCCGAGCGGGAAGGCTGCTGAGAGGTGGTGGGACGGTACCAATTGGACGGCGCAGGTGCGTTGAGCGGGCCGGCTGTTGCCGGCCACTCCACGTAGGGAGGGGGCCGCAGCGAGTACGCTTTCAATGTGAAGGCTGCTGCCGCGCTGGTGGTTGGTGACGTCGGGCCCGAGGAAGCTGCCGTCAGGCTCGCGCTGGATGTCCGGGAACCCGTCGCTGTTTCGGATCTGGCTGTCGTGTTTGTGAGCAACCACTACTGGGCGCACGCCGCAGAATTCCTGCACACCTTGACCCAGGTGCTGGGGCCGGTCCCACTGATTGGTTGCGTCGCCGAATCAGTGCTTGGCAACGGCCAGGAGGTCGAGGACCAGGCGGCCGCCGCTTTATGGCTGGCGTCCGGCTTGGGTGAAGTCGAGACCTTTGCCGTGGAGCACATCGCCACTGCTTCGGGTGGCCTCTTTGCCGGCCATCGCTTCGAACCGGGCGGCGGTCCCTATGTCGTGCTTGCCGACCCGTTCGAGTTCCCGGTGGGCGACCTCCTGTCGCACGTCAATGAGCACGTCCCGGGAGCGCTGTTGATGGGGGGCCTCGCCAGCGGTGGGGGTGACCGCCGAGCTAGCAAGCTCTTCCTGGGTGACCAGGTCCTGACAAGCGGGGCAGTGGTGGCAAGCCTGAGCGGCGCTGTGGTGGATCTGGTGGTGTCCCAGGGGTGCCGGCCGATCGGGAACCCGTTCACCGTGACCCGCTCGTCTGGCAATGTGGTCCACGAAATGGGAGGGCGCCCTCCATTTCAGCGGTTACAGGATCTGGTGGCCACGTTGCCCGAGACTGATCGCAATTTGCTGGCCGACGGTGGCCTGCAAGTAGGCCAAGCCATAGATGAGTACCGGCACGAACAAAAGCGGGGCGATTTCCTGGTGCACAGCGTGGTGGGGGCCGACCCCGCGACCGGCTCGATGGTAGTGGCTGCCCCCGTCGAAGTCGGCCAGACACTGCAGTTCCATGTCCGCGACGCCGCCTCGGCCGACGAGGATCTGCGCCAAGCGCTCCAAGAAGAAGTGATGGAGCTCGGCGGCGAAGAACCCGGCGCCGTTCTTTTGTTCACGTGCAACGGCCGCGGCCTGCGCCTGTTCTCCGAACCTGACCACGACGCAGCTTTGGTTACCAAAATCCTCGGCTCGGTACCCGTCATCGGGGCCTTCTGCGCCGGTGAGCTCGGGCCGGTGGGGGGAGGCAATTTCCTGCACAACTTCAGCGCCTGCCTCGCTGTGTTCCGTTGAGGCCGCGCTCGCCCTCAGGGCACGCCCCGGCCTTTAGGGCATTGGCCGGGGGCCGCCCGGCTCCGGCCACGGGCCCGGCGGCGGCGGCGGCACAGGGTCGGGTGCGGGGAACGGGGTCCCCGGGGGGTCGTCGATGGGCGGAGGTATTGGGGGTATTGCCATGGTGGGCTTTTACCCTCCGAAGCCTTTCGTTCAACGCAGGGGGTCAACGCAGGGGGGCCGGGCGCCTCCGCTCGGCGTCCTTGTCAGCGTTTGGGCGTACCAGGAGCGCGTCTGAATGTTGTCGTCATGCAACGGAAATTTGGTGACCTCTGCCCTGCGTACTGCTAAGAATTGGGAATGTCCTCCGAGACCTCAGCTGAGCCCAGCTGGCAGCTATCGCTGCTGTCGGGGTTCGAACTGCGCCGGGACCATCATGTGCTCGCCGTGCCCAACGGCTCGCAGCGAGTTCTCGCTTTCTTGGCTCTCCAAGTAAGGCCAGTAAGAAGATCCTTCGTGAGCGGGAGCCTGTGGCCTGACGCCAATGAAGCCAGGGCGGCAGCGAGGTTGCGTTCGGCACTCTGGCGGCTGCCTGTTGACCCCGACGGGGGCCCAGTTCAAAGCACGGCCACGCACCTGGCGATCGGTTGCGATGTCGGCGTTGACTACCGCCGGGTCCTTGGTCTTGCCACCCATATCATCGATGGCAGAGCACCGGCGCGCGACCATTGGAGAGAGCTGGAGCAAATGTCGTTGGAGCTGCTGCCTGATTGCTACGACGACTGGGCACTGTCTGAGAGGGAACGCTTTCGCCAGGTCTGCCTACACGCTCTCGAGGCGGCTGGGGAACAGTTCGCACAGGACGGCCAGTTTGGCCGGGCGCTGCTGGCGGGCCTCGCTGCCGTGGCCGCCGATCCTTTGCGCGAGAGCGCTCACCGATTAGTTGTCCAGGCGCACATAGGCGAAGGGAACCTGTACGAGGCCTACCGCCAGTACCGCAGCTGTGCCAGCCTTTTGCAGTCAGAACTGGGGCTGTCCCCTACGCGCGCCATGGAGTCTCTAGTCGCCTCCCTCTGCGTCCCCAATATCCGCAGAGGTGTCGCGGTCTAGGACCTCTAACCACTGGCGCGCAGGGGCGCTGACCTCTATTATGAGGGTTCTTGGGCCTGTGGGCGGGTGGCCTGCGGGCCCGAGCACTTTGCGTCGTGCCATGCCTGTTCACGTTGGACGATGTAGCGCTGGTAATCGCTCGCGGTCCTCAGGTCGTCCAGCCGCTGGTCCGAGCTTACGGGCAGGCGGGAGACCAACTCGGCATGTACCTGCTGCAGATGTGAGGGGATGGCGGCCGAGGGGTTGGGTTGGGTGTTTACCGGAGGGCTGGTACCGGCCAGGGGGTCGTCGGTCCTCGGTGTGCCGAGGGTCAGTACGGCGGAAAAATCCGGGGCAGCGCGGTCTCGGGCTGTAAGGCTGGGGAGGCCCCAGCGCAGCTCCAGGGTCTTTAGGAGCGAAGTGTGGTCCAAGGGCACCGAGCCTGGGGGGACGCGGAAGACGGTCCCGGCCTCGATAAGCGGCGATACCAGCACAGTAGGTACCCGCAAACCGAAGCGGTCAAAGGCGAACCCGTACTCGCCGGCGCTGTTGTCCGGTGCGACGGCACCCGTGGGTGGGGGGACGTGGTCGTAACATCCGCCATGCTCGTCGTAGGTGACTACGAGCATGGTGCTGTCCCATGCCGGTCCATGCCGAAGCGCCCTGTACACGTCGAGGACCAGTTGCTCACCCGAGGCTACGTCGTAATTAGGGTGCTCGCTGTTGCCCGTGGAGCTCCAGCTCGGTTCCAGGAAACTGAACGCCGGCAGTGCCCCGCTCGCCGCGGCGGCCTGGAAATCACTGAAGAGGCCGAAATGCTGTTCGTCCGCCGTAGTGATGTCTGTGAAAGTGTGGCGGGTGAGGGGGGCAACGTCGTAGCCGAAGACCGACCATGTGAGCTGGTGGGTACTCAGTAGACCGAATATGGACGGGCATGTGAACGTCTTGGTCTTGTCGTCCATGTGCCCCTGGCTGGTGGCGGCGAGCGCGAACGCTCGATTGGGGAGCGTCTCTGTGGGGACCGAGGCATACCAGTGGTCGCAGACGGCGAAACCTCGGGCCAAAGCGGACAGCACCGGAAGGGTGGCCGGCGTGTACATGGTCATGATGTCCGCGGGTTGCGTGCCCGGCATGACCGTCCAGCCCGGGGACCGGGTCTCCCAGCCAAGCGTGTACGCGTAATCGATGATGAAGCCGGAATTATCGGCGGCCGCGGTTGGGGTGGCGGAACCAAAAAGCTGGTTGTTGGTGGCAAGGTAACCCTCACCTGGGTCAGCTCCTGGCAAATAGTAAAGGTTGGGGGTGGTCGGGGTCGCCCCCGTTACCGTCACAGGTGACCCTGAGGGATCTTTGTTCGACTCCGTACCGGTCAACCCTTCAAAGGGATCGCCCTTGAGTGAGACGTTCCCGTTGTCGGCGTACAAGTAGCCGAGCATGTGGTCGAAAGAGCGGTTTTCCAACATGAGCACAACCACGTGCTGTACCTGTTGGAGGGCGGAGCTCGGTGCGGGTGTAGCGGGGCTTGTGCTCGTCATCGAAACGTGTCCTTTTGTAAGCAGTGGCTCTGGACTTTGCTCCCGTCAGAGACAATGATAGGGTCATGACTGATCCTTCGCCGCGGGTTGCTATTCCCGGTAGCCGACCACCACTACCTTCGCACCCTCGCTATGGCGACGCTCCCGCCGTGGGCCCAGCGGAGGTCACGGTGTACCTGCGCACGCCGCAGATCCCTGCACCCAGCTCCTCGTCGCACGAGGAGCTGCTGTCGTTTACGCGCTCTTCGGAGGAGGATTTCACTGCGGTGCGCCGGTTTGCAGAGTCCTTCGGCCTTACCGTAGGGGAACGAGGCCCCGGGGGTCACAGCCTGACGATCCGGGGCGACATCGCCAACTTGGCGGAGGCTTTCGGCGCGCGCCTCGGGATGTACACGCCCGAGGGAGGCGAACCATACCGGGCCCTTGAGAGCGACCTGGAGCTGCCGGCAGAGCTCGATGGGGTGATCACGGGGGTGTTCGGCTTCGACCAGAGGCCGGTGGCGTCGCCGCACTTCCGCCCTCGAGCCAACGCGACGGTGCAGTACCCACCCAATGACGTTGCCAGGGCTTATGATTTCCCGGCGGGGACGGACGGTACCGGCCAGTGCGTGGCCCTGATCGAGCTGGGAGGCGGGTTCCGCCAAGACGACATCGACGCCTATTTCGCGTCGTTGTCGTTGCCGGTCCCTTCCGTTGAGGCCGTTGCAGTGCTCGGTGCACAGAACGCCCCGAGCGACCCAAGTGGCCCTGATGGGGAGGTCATGCTCGACATAGAAGTTGTCGGGGCGGTGGCTCCCGGGGCAAAGATCGCCGTGTACTTCGCCCCGAATACGGACCGCGGGTTTATTGCCGCAGTTGAGGCGGCGGTCCATGATGTGGCACGCAAACCCTGCGTCGTGTCGATCAGTTGGGGCAGCGCTGAGAGCACATGGTCGGCGTCGGCGATGGCCCAGATGGAGAAGCTCTTTGCCGGGGCGGCCGCCGCAGGCGTCACCGTGACTGTGGCTGCCGGCGACAACGGATCGGGCGATTCTGTAGGCGACGGCCTGGCCCATGTCGACTTCCCCGCCTCGGCCCCTCATGCGCTGGCGTGCGGGGGCACGCGGCTGGAGCTTGCCGGGACAGCCATTTCGGCCGAGACCGTGTGGAACGATGGGCAAGGTGGAGGAGCCACCGGTGGCGGCGTAAGTACCGTGTTCCCTCTGCCCAGCTACCAGCAGGGAGCTGGAGTGCCACCGTCCGCCAATGCCGGGGGACAGGTGGGCCGGGGTGTGCCCGACGTCTGCGGTGACGCAGATCCTGACACCGGCTACATCGTGCGTGTCGACAGCCAGACGATAACCGTGGGTGGCACAAGCGCCGTCGCGCCACTGTGGGCCGGCCTGGTTGCCAGGCTCAACCAGGCCCTGGGGCGGCCAGTCGGGTTCTTGCAGCCCGTCCTGTACTCCTCAGCAGCGTCAGGAGCCCTTCACGACATAACCACTGGTAACAACGGGGCCTACCAGGCGGGCCCGGGTTGGGATGCCTGCACGGGCCTCGGCTCGCCAGACGGCGCCAAACTGCTTGCCGTGTTCCAAGCGCAGAGCACTGCACTGGGTGGTACAGCACCGGGTGGTACAGCACAAAGCTGACGGCCCGGTGCGGTCTTGCCAGCTGTCTCGGGATCAGCTCTGACCGGCCGGTTACCGGAACGCACCGGTAACGGGACCTCAGCTGGACGAGAAGCGTGGTCTGCGCCGGCAAATTTGGGCCTTTGGACATGGCTCGCGGCTCCGGTTTGGAGCCGCGCGAGCGCTACGACAATCAGATCACCTCGTTGAACGGGAGCCACGTGTCGAGGGGCGCGGCCTGGTTGGGACGTGCTGGCAGCGCAGGCTGGCCGTACAGCACGTTCCCGGTCACCGCGGCATGGCCGAGCTTGCCCCTGATGGCAAGGCTGAGCCCGGTACCCACGTTGGTTATGACGTTGCCGGTCACGCAAGCGCTCAACGGGCCGAGGAGGCTGGCCGTGAAAGCAGCGCGGCTGCTCATACGGTTGCTTTCGACCAGCACGGCGCCGTTGGGGATGGGGGTGGCTGCCGAGGCGGGCGCGCCGGCCACCTGAGTTGGTCCCTGGCTCGTTGACTGGCTCGTTGACTGGCTCGTGGCGGGTGCCACGTACCACACGGTCAGCGCCGGCGCTGTCATAGCCTCAATTCCGCGACAGTCGATGTCATTGCCGTGGACGTGCAATGTCATCGCCATCAGGACAGGGTCGATGGCGTTTGCCTGGTTGAAGGAGCTGAGCGGGTACCGTAGCCCCTCGCGGATGGCGGAGAGCTCTTGGTCGGAGGCATTCGAGAAGTCGGCCGCAACGCTGCCTGCGAAACCTCGGGCAAACTCCAGGGTGCCGGCATTTTGCTCCTCGCCAGAGTGGGCAAGCTTGCGCTGCTGGGTTTGGGACCGCTTGCTCGCTGAGTAGCTCTCCGGCAGCGGCACGCAACGCGCCGCCATGGTGGCCAGGAACACCTCTGGTGCCAGTACGGGGGAAAGATCCGAGCTGTCGAAAAACTTGGCGGCGGAGGACGCCGCCGCATCGTAGCGCAAGGCTCCGAGGTACGTGGCGGCGGCCAATGCGGCCTCGTTTACGAACAAGAAGCCGGTGCCGCAGGAGCGCACGATGTTGTCGGAAACCTCAACTCTGCCCAGTGCCCCGGTGGCCAAGAAGCTAAAAGTCAGATCCTGGAACGTATTACCGGCGACTTGGGCTTCCAGGGCAGCGCGCACCAGACTTGGCACCGATGTAGTGCCTGCGCCTGCGCCTGCGCCAGTCAACTGGAGCAGTGTCGGCGACCCGATGTACCCGGCGCTGAGCTCGAGGCGGGCAGGCAGCGCGGCGGTTTCGCTGGTGGCCTGCGGAGCCAGGCTCGCGTCGACTTGGCGTGCCTTGACTGTCGTGGCTGTGGCAGCCCTGGCGCCCTCGAAGACGCTTCCTTTAATTACAAGATCGGCAATGTTCCCTTGGCCGAATATGCCTGCCTGGATACTCCATCCCTCTGGGGCGCCACGAAAATAGAACCGGCAATCGAGCACGCTCACCCCCTCGCACTGCACCAGGTGCAAACCGATCCCGGTCCAAAAGCGCGAGTACAAGGCCAAGGCTGCCCTGTCGAGATCCGACCAGTTCGGGTCCTCCATCAACCTGGACAAGCGCCCAACGAGAGGCAGGTCGAAAGCAATCCTTTCGAATGTCACGGCAGCGACCTCGCTAGCCAATACCAGGCCGTCAGCAAAGGCAATGTCCTCGGTGCGGGCCGGCGCCAATACAGCCCAGCCGCCGCAACCTTCTATCCGCAGTTTGCTCTGACCACGGCGCAGGCGCAGCGGCGCGTCGAGGACGTAGCGCCCCGGTTGTAGGCAGATGGTTACGGGCGAACCTTTTGCATCCGCGGTGTACTTGTCGACAAGGCCTTGCAGCTTGTTGCCCTGGCCCTGTTCGAGAGTTACGCTGACCGTACAGCAGCCGCCACCCTGGTTGGTAATGGAGGTGAGCGGCGGGAACTGTTGACGGCAGTCGTCGAGTACCTCCATGGTCCCGTTGGACCAACCTACGAGTGCCAGGGGGCAGGCCCACATCCTGGGGCCATCCGGGGGTTGGGGCCCGCGGCCGAGCCGGGCGGGGTAGATCTCGGTTGGTGTCGAGGGACGCGCCGCGATGACCCAGTAATCACCGGGATGTACCGGTGCATAACCCTGTGCGGTGATGCTGACCTGGATGCCGGTGCCCGGGAGCTCTATCCAGGTACCCAAAGCCTTGTTCTGGATGTAACCCTGCCAGGCTCTCAGGTAGAGCTGCTTGGCGTCGGCGGCCCCGGGGATGTAGATGGCCTCGGGAAGGGCCAGTGTTTTGTTGCTGGGTTCGTACGAGCTCGACAGGATGGCCGGCTGTCCGCTAAGTGAGGACAGGTAGCCCTCGATCTGGCCGTCCACGGAGGCAAGCTCGGCCGCGTCAACCAGCACCTCAACGGCCTGACCGGCTGCCGGTTGGTGGTAGGAGTCCACCGGAGTGTTGGAAAACGTGAGGGTGGGCGGCGTTTGGCCGTCAGAGCTGACCCTGTAGAGCATGGAGGCATCGTCGGGGCCCCACAGGAGGCTGACGTTGCCGCTGTCTGGGTCCACAGAGCTCACCTGGACCCTGAACGCCTGGTTGTCGGCGCCGAGATAGCCCCCCAGAGCCGTAGGGTCGCACGGTTGCGTAGGACTGGTCCGGCCCGGGAACTTTACCTGCATGCGGCTGGCGGGCCGGAGCTCCGCGGTGGCGTAGTAGTAGTACAGGCCCTGGTCTTCGATCCATGCCTTGGTCTGCTGGCGCATTGCGTCCGAGCAAGTTGTCGCTTGCGTCGGGAGCCGGACCACATGTTGGACGAGGCGGAGGCGTCCTGATCCGTCCGGGCCGCCCAGGGCCACTTCTTTAAGGGCGCCGTCTTCGACTGCGGTGACGTCGCGCTCGGTGACCACAAGCACGACCCACTCGTTCACCGTTGGCGCCTGTTGAGGGACTGGCAACCACAGGTTGTCCGGGTCGGAGAGGTTGTCGAGCCAGTCGGGCTGGGAGTTGTAATCGAGCTCGCCGGTCAAGGTCAGTCGGGTGCCGCCCACGTACATCGTCCCCGGTCCGATCACGATGTCGTAACCGCTGCCCTGGGTGACGGCATAACCGTCGTCTGGAGTGCCGCAGGGACCGATTATGTCGACGAGCTCGGCACGGCGCTCGGCCTGGTCGATGGCGAGCCCCTCGTTGTGCTCTGCCTCGAGGCTGACCCTGCCTTGCTGGGCCACTACGCCGGTGTAGTGGCGGCCGGGGTCGTAGGAGATCCGGGCTATGTCGATGGCCATGGGAGGGCTCTCTGCCTTTCACCGTCAGGGTCGGGGCCGGGCACGGGGACCGGGAAGGGGATGATCCCGACCGGGGCGTACTCGGCGTACTTCACTAAGAGGGATCTTGCTTTTACGGGTGCTAGGGCAGCGCAGAAGGCGCCCATCTCGCTCCCCGTCTCCGCGCCAGTCAATACCGAGGGCAGTATTGGCCCAGGGGGACCGGTCACCAGGTCGTCGGCGCTGTCGGAGATCTGCGCGTAGGAAGCTTCTCCGAACCGAGTCGATACGAACAACGGTTCGCCGTAGGGGACCACGGCGCACTCGTACGGGCGAGGCAGAGCAGAGCCGTCGGTTACGGCGCTGAAGCGGGTGCAGCCGTCCTGGGTATCCTGCGCTACGACCCATCCCGAGAGAACGCAATTGCTGGCGTACAGCCGGTGCAAATAGCAGTCCCCCATAATCGTGGACTGGGTCAGGGTGGCGGTACCCGTGGTGCACGCGATGGCGGCGTCGGCAAGAGCCACCGGGAAAGCTTCGGTCAGTAGTAGGTAGTTGAGGGCGGCGAGAGCTTCGCCTGTGGGCGGTGGCGCCGTAACTTGAGCCTGCGCGAACCGGCTTAGCGCGACCCCCGCGAACAGGTTCGCGTCGTAGACCAAAGGGCCACCGACCAAGTTGTTGAGCAGTTGCAAGAGGTCGGACGTGGTGGGGTCACTGCCCGCAACGAGGGTCGCGAGTTGAGCGGAAAGAAACGCCACCAGGGGTGATTTTGGCCCAGGCCCGCTGAGCAGCCCCAGCAGGCCGGCACCGTCGTACAGGCCCTCTGCCGTGAAGCTGGTTGGTCCCGGCACCGCCGGACCGCCCGGCACCTGGGAAGCCAGCCCCTGGATTATGGAGCCGTCGACCGACAGTGACCCGATGACCCCACCGGAACTGGTGCGGATGGAGCCGGTGATCGAACGCTCGATGACAAGCCTTTCGACCGTGCCCTCGACGAAAAGGTGTACAGGTGCCAAGACAGTCCCGTCGACGGCCGAGGCGAACGCCTGAGGGGGGTTTAGGAGGTCGCCGGCCGAGCCCGGGTCCAGGGTGCAGCACGAGACGATGACGTCGGAAAAGTTGCCTTGCAACACGATATCGCCGCCGCTGAAAAGTAGGCCCTCGAGCCGGAGACTGGCCGGAGCCTGGTCCTTCTCCGCGCCATAAATCACCCACTCGCCCGAGCCTTGTGGCATGCGCACAACAGCCCGGTTGGCAGGCAGTGAGCGCGATGCCCTTATGCAGATCGCGGAAATGCCTGCCCCGGGCGCTCCGAGAGCGGGTAAGGAAGTACACGTGAGGCCGTCTGTTACCTCGACGGTCCCCTGACCGTCCAAAGCGGACAAGGCGTCGCCAAGGGCGGTTGGGCTTCCGGGAGGGCCGGCGCTCACCGTCACTAGGGGGGACGCTGTTATGGGCAATTGCACGCCCGGTTGGCGCCGATCGTACGGGCCTGCGCCGACGGGGTAAAAAAGCCCATAGTGATAGGCGACCTTTATGTCGGCTGCGCTGCTCACGCCGGCCGAGGGGGCGAGCAGGAAACGGCCAACCTCGGGCCACACTGTGACTTGGCCCGGGTCGACCAGCGTTGTCGGGTCAACGTAGTTGACTGCTAGCGCCTGGCCATCCCCGTAAAAAGTGGCCCCGGGCACTGGGTACGCGCTGTCGGCCGAGCTGGGCTCGGGCTGGCCGGCGGCGGCGACCGCGTCCCAGAGCACGTTACTGATGGGACCGGGGACTACTAAAGCATCGGGGCTCACCCAGTTTTCACCGTAGCTGGAAGAGCTCCGCTTGCGAGGCGCCCACAGTTCAATCTGGCGCCCTGTCGGATCCAGGCAGAAGTGCCCAGGGCAGTTGCCTACCGCCACCGGGGTGGCTTCGATGACGCCGATGCTGGCGGCGCGCCAGACAAAGACGGCCAATTTCCTGATGCCGTACCATCCGGTAGTTCCCCGAGGTGTGCGTACGTCGGCCCGGTGGTAGTACTCGTCGAACGGTGTGCCTGTCGCCATGGCGCCCGCAGCCGACCTGAGGTCGGCGACCCCGCCCCGGGGTGTGCGGGTCAAGGTGCCCACAAGCCCCGAAGCGCGCTGAAGCTCGGCTGCGCCGGTCGGGTCGGCAGAGGTGGGTGGCCAACCCAGCGCAGGGTCGAGCAGGTGGCGCGTCCGGCTGAGGCGGCCGGCCATTTCGGCCGCTTTGGCTTCCCAACCGGTTATATCGGCCGCCAACTGTTCGAGGAGGCCGAGCGTGCCTTTGCGCCGGCGGTAGTCGATCGTGTTGGCGATGTCGAGGCGCTGGCCTCGAGCATCCAGCCCGTCGACGAGGTTGGTGGCCAGAAGTGCAGCAATATAGGGGAGCGCCCAGTCGTCACATGACTCGACAGACTGGTCTTCCCACAGCCTGTCGATGCTGCGGCGTACGACGGCCACCTGCGCGCCGAGCCGCGCTACCAGTTCTTGGAGAGGGCCGGTCTGGCCGAGTACCTGAGAGTCGGAGCTGCGGTACAGTTCGGGTAGCAAAGCCCACAGCCGTGCCGTGTAGGCGCCGTCGTAACCGTCAGGCGCAGGGGTGTACGTCGTGTCGCTCATATGCGGGCCCCCCCGGGTGAGTTCATTGGTCCGAGCTCACCTGAGAAATGTGGATGTTCTGCGCGGGCAGGTCGAACCAGCTACCGGCGCCAGGCACGAAGCGCGGCCCTGCCGAGCGAAGCGGGCGCCGAGCAGGCCTGCGCACCCGCAAACGCAGGCGCGGTACGGCCAGCGCTCCAGGGACGGAGAGGATGGTGGCCTCCAATGCGCTGCGGTAAAGAGTTTCGCCCACCCGCAAGCCGGCCGGGCTGAAAAGGCCCGAAGCACCGGCCAGCGCGTCGCTGATGGCGCTGGTGACCTTGCCCGGGTCGAAGTTAGAGGCGATCTGCACATTGACTGCCAAAGAGCAACGCCTGGGCTGTGCCAGTTGCACGTCCAGGGGTAAGTCGGGCGCCATTTCTGCGCTCAGTGCTGCTGTCGCGGAGGCGAGGGCCCCATCGCCACCGCGGACGTAAACGGTGACAGCCGGCCTTTGGGCCACGGCATCCCATGACCAGGCAACGCTCGCGGCATCGACACCCGGCGCTTGAGCGGCGACCACTGCATAGTCATCGCCTGACACGGCCCTACCGAATGTCATGACGGACGCAGGCGCCAGTTGCCGTAACTTCGCGGGGTCGTCG
>DASSZK010000086.1:0-15900 GCA_035702845.1 Acidimicrobiales bacterium | reverse complement strand
GCAAAAGTGGCGAGGTGGTGCGCGCCCTGCCCAAGGACAACCGCGTGGTCGTAGAGGGCATCAACCGGGTGAAGCGCCACCAGCGCACCACCCAGACCCGCAAGCGTGCCGGGATCATCGAAAAGGACCTGCCGGTCCCCGTTTCTGTCGTGGCCATCGAGTGCCCGAAGGAGCACGTGCCCACCAGGATCGGTTACCGCCTGGAGGACGACGGTACCAAGAAGAGAGTTTGTTCCCGTTGTGGTGAGGGGCTGTAATGGCTGCTAAAGGCGCCGCTGCTAAAGGCGGCAAGGCACCCGCGAAGGGTGCGGGCAAGACGACAACCAAGCGGCCTTCGGGGCCCAACCCTCAGAACCAGGCGCGTGCCGCCGGCTCTGGGCGGCCTGCTGCTGCGATCAAGGCTGCTGCCGGGAGGCCGACCGGGCCTTCCGAGGCGCCCCGGTTGCGCACTCGCTACAACGACGAGATCCGCAAGAGCCTCCAGCGCGACCTCGGCTTTGACAACCCGATGCTCGTGCCGCGTATGGAAAAGATCGTGATCAACATGGGTGTTGGGCGCGCCGTAGGCCAGCCTTCTCTGCTAGAGGGTGCGGTCCGCGACCTGACCCTCATCAGCGGTCAAAAACCCATCGTCACCAAGGCAAAGAAGTCGATCGCTGCGTTCAAGCTGCGCCAGGGCAACCCCATCGGTGCCAAGGTCACGCTACGGGGCGACCGGATGTGGGAGTTCTTTGACCGGCTTATCTCGCTGGCCATCCCTCGTGTCCGGGACTTCCGGGGCCTGCCCTCGAAGGGCTTCGACGGCCGGGGCAATTACACCTTCGGTGTGACCGAGCAGCTGATCTTCCCCGAGATCGATTACGACAAGATCGACGCCCCCCGGGGCATGGACATATCGATCGTGACCACGGCCAGGACCGACGCCGAAGGCCGGGCACTTTTGGATGCATTCGGCTTCCCCTTCCGCCGGGAGGGTGCAGCGTGATGCGCAGCCCCCTCACCACCAATCCCGTCCTTGCCGGACCAGTCCGTAGCGGTTCCTAGGAGCGACCACCAATGGCCAAGAAGGCTCTAATAATCAAGTCGCAACGCAAGCCCAAGTTCAAGGTCCGGGCTTATACCCGTTGCCGGCGCTGCGGCCGCCCTCATTCGGTGTTCCGCAAGTTCGGGCTGTGCCGTATCTGCCTGCGTGAACTGGCCCACGCGGGCGAGATCCCCGGCGTCACGAAGTCGAGTTGGTAGGAGACAGGCAATGACGATGACCGACCCCATCGCTGACATGCTGACGCGGTTGCGCAACGCCAACGTTGCGCACCACGACACCGTGCGCATGCCGTCTTCGAAGTTGAAGGAGGCATTGGCTGCCATCCTCTTGAGGGAGGGCTACATCGCCGGCTTCAACGTGAGCAGCGACGAAAAGCGCCCCGGACGGGTGCTCGAAGTGACCATGAAGTACGCGCCGGACCGCACCCGGACCATCTCCGGCGTGCGCCGCATCTCCAAGCCCGGGCTTCGCGTTTACACAGGAGCCGACAAGCTCCCGCGCGTGCTCGGTGGGCTGGGAGTAGCCGTGCTTTCCACCAGTCAGGGACTGATGACCGACCGCGAGGCCCGCAAAAAGCAGGTCGGCGGTGAGGTCCTCTGTTACGTGTGGTGATGGCGTCGTACACCGGCGCCGTAGCGACCCCCTTATTGGACCGGGCGTTAGTGGATCGAGGAGTTTTGTATGTCCCGCATAGGTAGGACGCCCGTCACGGTGCCGTCCGGAGTAAAAGTGGCCCTGGATGGCCGCTCGGTGACGGTGAGCGGGCCGCGCGGCTCGCTCAGCCACGAGCTGGCGGGCGAGATAACCGTGCGCCAGGACGATGGCGTCCTGGTGGTGGAGCGTCCCGACGACGAGCGCCGTAACCGCAGCCTTCACGGCCTGACCCGGACTCTGGTCAGCAACATGGTCGTGGGCGTGACGACGGGATTTTCCAAGGACTTAGAGATCGTCGGCGTGGGCTACCGCGCCATCCCCAAGGGCCAGACCACCCTGGAGCTGGCCCTCGGTTTCAGCCACCCCGTAGTGGTGGAAGCGCCAGACGGGGTGACCTTCGAGGTCCCCGCCCCGACGCGCATCACCATAAGGGGCAATGACAAGCAGGTTGTCGGCGAGGTGGCCGCCAAGATCCGCAAGCTGCGCAAGCCTGAGCCTTATAAGGGCAAGGGTGTGCGCTACGCAGGCGAAGTCGTCCGGCGCAAGGCCGGCAAGGCAGCGAAGTGAGGCTCGAGTGAGCAACGTAAGCGACAAGCAGCGCGCCCGTGCCCGCCGGCACCACAGGGTACGCAAGAAGGTCAACGGATCGGCCGAGAGGCCGCGCTTGGCCGTGTTCCGTTCCAACCGCCATGTAGTGGCGCAGGTCGTGGACGACCTGACCGGTCGTACATTGGCTCATGCATCGTCGCTCGAAGCCGCCGTGCGCGGTGCCGGGGGTACCGGCAACCGGGCGGCAGCCGCTGCTGTCGGCAAGTTGGTGGCGGAGCGCGCCAAGGCTGCCGGCGTCACCAAGGTCGCGTTTGACCGGGGCGGGTTCTTGTACCACGGCCGGGTCGCCGCCTTGGCCGACGCAGCTCGAGAAGCTGGACTGGAGTTCTAGATAGATGGCAGATCAGCAGCAGTACCAGGACCGCACCATAAAGGTGAACCGCGTCGCCAAGGTGGTCAAGGGTGGCCGGCGGTTCTCGTTCGCCGCCCTCATGGTCATCGGCGACGGCGCGGGCACCGTGGGCCTCGGCTACGGCAAGGCCAAAGAAGCGGGCCTGGCAGTGCAAAAAGGCATTGAAGAAGCCAAGAAGACTCTTTGCAAGGTGCCTCTGGCCGGCACCACCATCACCCACCCGGTGATCGGTGAGGCCGGGGCAGGGCGCGTCCTGCTCAAGCCGGCTGCGCCCGGTACCGGCGTCATCGCCGGCGGCGCCGCCCGCCCCATCCTCGAACTAGCGGGTGTCCATGACGTGGTCGCCAAGTCGCTCGGTTCTTCCAACAGCATCAACGTCGCTCAGGCGACCATGGCCGGGCTACGTGCTCTCATGCGCCCGGACGAGGTTGCCCGGCGGCGGGGTTTGTCCCCCGAAGAGGTGACACCGGCCGGTGTGCTGCGCGCCTACAAAGAGGCACAGCGCGGACCGCATAACCCGACGGAGGTGGCCTGATGGCTGAGGGCAAACTCCTTGTCAAGCAGGTGCGGTCTGCCATCGGGACCAAGCCCCGCCACCGCGGCACGCTGCGGGCGCTAGGCCTGGGCCGGATCGGCAGGACCAATGTCCTCCCCGACCGCCCGGAGATC
Organism: Acidimicrobiales bacterium; assembly: GCA_035702845.1. Classification (GTDB taxonomy): domain Bacteria; phylum Actinomycetota; class Acidimicrobiia; order Acidimicrobiales; family Palsa-688; genus JAJZMF01. Next base: position 12,571 of record DASSZK010000086.1, on the reverse strand, counting down.
CGGGGGATGGTAGCCGCCGTCACCCACCTGGTCGAAGTAACCGAGCACCCAGGCACTCCCGACTCGGAGGCGTCGAAATGAAACCCCACGATCTAGCGCCCGCACCGGGCTCCAAGCACCGTCGCCGCCGTGTCGGCCGTGGTATCGCCGGCAAGGGCGGCAAGACCGCCGGCCGCGGCACCAAGGGGGCCGGCGCCCGCGGCAACACCAAGCCCGGTTTCGAGGGCGGCCAGCTGCCGTTGACTCAGCGCATCCCCAAGCTGAAGGGGTTCAAGAACCCCTTCCGTGTGGAGTACGCCATCGTCAACCTCGATGCCCTGGAAAACCTGGGCACGGACGCCATCACCCCCGACGCCTTGCGCGAAGTGGGCATGGTGCACAAGCGCGGACTGGTGAAGGTGCTGGGTGAGGGGACATTGACCCGCAAGGTCAACGTCTCGGCGCACGCCTTCTCGGCCTCCGCCAAAGCTGCCATCGAAGCCGCCGGAGGCACCACGACCGTGCTGCCGCCGCCGTTCGGGCATGGGCGCCCGCCCGCCAAGGGCAACGCTCTGATGGGCCGCTAACAGCCCTGCAGGCACTGAGGGCTCTCGCTGTGCAACGATGGCACAGCAAACCGACCGCAGTAGGGCCCCGGGCGGGGCGGACTTCCGTAACGCCCGTGGCTCACACCGAGGGCTTCACTGCCCCGCCGTAGGACCCAGGAGTAGTTCGAGGCACTGCATATGGCCATGCCCACCAGCATCCGCAACCTGAAAGCGGCGTTCCTTATAGGGGACCTGCGCAACAAGATCCTGTTCACCGTGTTCATAATCGCGGTGTACAGGTTGGGCGACAACATCATCTGCCCTGGCATTGACTTCAACGCGGTCCAGTCCTTGACCGCGGCCGCCTCAAAGGGCGGGGTTATTGCCTACCTCAACCTGTTCTCGGGTGGGGCGCTGACAAAGATGGCGGTGTTCGGCCTGGGGATCATGCCCTACATCACCAGCTCGATCATCATCCAGCTGCTGATGGTCGTCATCCCCAAGTTCGAGCAGTGGCGCGAAGAAGGCCCGACCGGGCAGCGCAAGCTGACCCAGGTCACCCGGTACATGACCATCGCCCTGGCCATCATGCAGTCGACCGGCCTCGCCTACGCGTTCCACCACGGAGGCGGCGGCCTCATCGGCGGTACCCCGCTCAACGTCGACCTGATCCCCAAGTTCACGGTCCCTCGCGTCCTGCTCATCGTCATAACCATGACGGCCGGGACAGTGGTGGTCATGTGGCTGGCGGAGCTCATCACCCAGCGAGGCATCGGCCAGGGAATGTCGGTGCTTATCTTCACCAACGTCATTTCCAGCCTGCCCTCCCAGGGCAACGGCCTTCTCCAGTCGGCCAAGTGGCCCAAGTTCACCTTCTTGCTCCTGCTGTCGCTCTTCTTCCTCGTGGCCATCGTCTTCGTGGAACAGTGCCAAAGGCGGATACCCGTCACCTTTGCCAAACGGGTGGTGGGCCGGCGGATGTACGGAGGCCAGAGCACCTACATACCGATGAAGCTCAATACCGGTGGCGTTGTGCCCATCATCTTCGCCGCCTCGGTGTTGTACTTCCCGATCCTCATCTCCAACCTGTTCCCGAGCACGGGCTGGGGCCGGCAGGTCCAGAGCTGGATAAGCAACCATCTGGCCCAGCCGAGCAACCTCGTGTACGTGATCCTCTACGGTGCGCTCATCTTGATGTTCGCCTACTTCTACGCGGGCATCACCTTTGACCCTCACCAGCAGGCAGAGGTGATTCGTAAACAGGGTGGTTACATCCCGGGGATCCGTCCTGGCTACCCGACCGAGCGGCACTTGCAAAACATCCTCTACCGGATCACGTTGCCGGGCGCCGTGTTCCTAGCCCTCATAGCGCTCCTTCCGTCGTTGTTCCTCGCCTTGTGGAACATCCAGAGCTATCCCTTCGCCGGTACGACGCTGCTGATCGCGGTCGGAGTGGCCCTGGAGACCATGAAGCAGGTGGACAGCCAGCTCATGCTGCGCAACTACGAAGGCTTCCTGCGCTAGCGCAAGCATGGCTAGTCAAATCCTGAAAACTGAGGCCGGGGACAAGTCGTTGCGCGCCGTGTTATTGGGCCGCCAGGGTTCGGGCAAGGGCACGCAGGCAGCGCGCCTCGCCGAGTTATACCAGGTGCCGCACGTCTCGACGGGCGACGCCTTCCGGGCCGCAGTGCGCTCCGGGAACGAACTGGGCAGCAAGGTGCACGGCTATATGGAGCGCGGCGAGCTGGTGCCAGATGAGCTGGTTTCGGAAGTGGTGCGCGCCCACCTCTTCGGCCCCGGTGCGCCAGAGGGCTTCCTCCTGGACGGTTTCCCCCGTACCGTCGCCCAGGCCGAGGCGCTTGAGGCCATGGCCGGCAAGCGCGGCCTGGACATAGCGATAAACCTCGACGCCCCGATCTCGGAGGTGCTCGGCCGCCTGGCTGGGAGGCGGATCTGCCGGGAATGCGGGACCAACTACAACATCGTCGACCACCCTCCCCAGGTGCCAGGCAAGTGCGACAGCTGTGGGGGTGAGCTGTACCAGCGCGACGACGACACCGAAGAGGCGATCCGGCGCCGCCTCGAGATCTACGAGACGTCCACGGCGCCGCTGATTGCTTGGTACGAGGGCAAGGGGCTCCTGGCCACGGTTGACGCCGTGGGGACGCCTGACGAGGTTTCAAGGCGGGTCGTAGAGGCCGTCGAGGCGGCGCTGGAGCACTAGGCGCCGGCGCCCCTACGGGCCCCTGCGCCCCAGTGGCGGGCTGGAAGTCCTCCAGATGACAGGTAGCCTGGGAGACATGAGGCGCCGACCTGACGAGATAGCGAAAATGCGCAAGGCCGGCCGGGTCGTGGCCGAGATGCTCGACGTCACATCCAAGGGCGCCAAGCCGGGTGTCACCACAGCCGACCTGGACAAGCTGGCCCGAGAGGTCATCGAGCGCCGTGGGGCGCGGTCCAATTTCCTCAACTACCACGGCTTCCCCGCCGTGATCTGTACCTCGCCCAACAATGTGATCGTGCACGGCATCCCGGGCGATTACGTCTTGAAGGAGGGCGACATCATCTCGCTCGACTGTGGCGCCATCATCGAGGGCTACCACGGGGACGCCGCCGTCACGGTTGCGGTAGGGGAGATCCCACCCTTGACCGAGAAGCTGCTGCGGGTCACCGAGGAGGCCTTGGCTGCCGGTATAAGCCAGTTGGTGGAGGGTAACCGGCTCCACGATGTGGGCTACGCCGTGCAGACCGTCGCCGAGGGGGCCGGTTTCAGTGTCGTGCGTGGCTACGTAGGGCACGGGATCGGCACCAAGATGCACGAGGACCCCGCAGTGCCCAACTACTGGCCGGGCACGCCAGGGCCGCTCCTGCGCACCGGCATGGTGTTCGCTGTCGAGCCGATGGTCAACGTAGGTGGGGCCGAAACGGTCCAGCTCGACGACGGCTGGACGGTGGTGACCGCCGATGGCAGCTTGTCGGCACATTTCGAGCACACCATCGCCGTCACCGAGAACGGCCCCGAGGTGTTGACCCTCCCGGCCTGAAGCTCCGCGCTGTCCGCACGCACCGGGGTTACCATGAGCCTGCGGCTACCTGGGCGCTTGTACATGCCTGCTCTCGGTGCGCTATCATGTTCCCCCGTCCCCAAAAGGGGCTAGGTGCGTGCGCCCGCGGGCGCCCTGTTCCTGCCCAATTGGGCGAAGGCCGTTCTGACAGGGCCCCCTTGCGAGGCCCTAAAAGCCGAGGTAGACCCTGTGAAAGTACGCCCCAGCGTCAAAGCGATCTGTGAGAACTGCAAAGTGATACGCCGGCATGGCCGGGTCATCGTCATCTGCACCAACCCCCGCCACAAGCAGCGGCAGGGTTAGGAGAGGCGTATGGCACGTATCGCTGGCGTCGACATACCGCGCGAGAAGCGGTTGGAGATATCGCTCACCTACATCTACGGCATCGGCCGGACCACATCCAACAATGTGTGCCAGGCCACCGGCGTCAACCCGGACACCCGGGTGAGGGACCTGACCGACGAGGAGGTCGCCAAGCTGCGCGCTTGGATCGACGCCAACTTGAAGGTCGAGGGCGACCTGCGCCGCGATGTCGCCCAGGACATCAAGCGCAAGATGGAGATCGGCTCCTACCAGGGCCTGCGGCACCGCCGCGGCCTGCCTGTGCGAGGCCAGCGCACCCACACCAACGCCCGGACCAGGAAAGGCCCGAAGAAGACCGTGGCGGGCAAGAAGAAGCTAAGGAAGCACTAGGACATGCCCAAGCCCAAACCAGGCGGTCGGCGCCCCCGTCGGCGCGAGCGCAAAAACGTCGCCTACGGCGTTGCCCACATCAAGAGCTCGTTCAACAACACGCTCGTGTCCATAAGCGACTTGGACGGCAACGTCCTGGCGTGGGCGTCAGCCGGCAACGTCGGTTTCAAGGGGTCGCGCAAGTCCACCCCGTTCGCCGCCCAGCTGGCCGCCGAGGCATGTGCCCGCCGAGCCATGGAGCACGGCGTGCGCAAGGTAGACGTGCTCGTCAAGGGCCCGGGCTCTGGCCGTGAGACGGCCGTGCGCTCGATCATGAACACCGGGATCGAGGTCGCGGGCATCAAAGACGTGACCCCGGTGCCCCACAACGGTTGCCGCCCCAAGAAGCGGCGGAGGGTGTAAGGCGAATGGCTCGTTACATCGGCCCCGTGTGCCGGCTCTGCCGGCGCGAGACGATGAAGCTTTTCTTGAAGGGCCCTAAGTGCGACACGGCCAAGTGCCCGGTGGAACGCCGCCCGTACCCCCCCGGTGAGCACGGTCGCGACCGTGTCCGCCAGGGTTCGGAGTACCTGGCCCAGCTGCGTGAGAAGCAGAAGGCCCGCCGTATCTACGGTGTGCTTGAGAAGCAGTTCCGTAACTACTACGAAGAGGCCAACCGCCAGCAGGGCATTACCGGCGAAAACCTGTTGCGCATGCTCGAGCTGCGCCTCGACAACGTGGTGTTCCGGGCCAACTGGGGTTCCTCGCGCTCTCAGGCCCGCCAGCTCGTCCGCCACGGCCACGTGCTGGTCAATGGCCGGCGGGTCACGATCCCCTCCTACCGCGCCCGGCGCGGTGACGTCATCTCGTTGAAGGACAAGGCTCGAAGCCTGATTGTCGTCCGCCACAACTTGGACACCCTCGGCCGCCAGATCCCTCCGTGGCTGGACGGCGGTGCCGAGGGCTTCGAGGTCACGGTCCGCGACATCCCGCTGCGCGAGCACATAGACGTGCCCGTGCGCGAGTCGCTCATCGTCGAGCTCTTCTCCAAGTAAGCCGCGCCAGGAGGCCGTCTCATGCTCATTATCCAACGTCCTGCCGTCGAAGCGCTCGGCGAAGAAGACGACAACCGCCAACGCTTCGCCATCGGCCCTCTCGAGCCCGGTTTCGGCCACACGCTCGGTGTATCGCTGCGGCGCACGCTGCTGTCCTCGATCCCCGGCGCTGCTGTGAGCCAGGTCCGCTTCGACGATGCTCTTCACGAGTTCACAACCCTGCCCGGGGTGAAGGAAGATGTCACAGACATCATCTTGAACCTGAAGGACATCGTGCTGCGGGTGGAGTCCGACGAGCCGGTAACGCTGCGCCTCGACTCGCGCGGGCCGGCGACGGTCACGGCCGGTGATATCCAGACCACGTCCGATGTCGAGGTCCTCAACCGGGACCTGCCACTGGCCACGCTCAACGCCAAGGGCCGCCTGGCTTGCGACATAACAGTGGAGCGGGGCCGGGGTTACGTGCCCGCCGACCGCAACAAAAAGTCGACCACCATCGGGGTCATCCCGGTCGACTCGATCTTTTCGCCCATCCGCCTGGTGTCGTTTTTCGTGGAGCCTGCACGGGTGGAGCAGTCCACCAATTACGACCGCCTGGTCATCGACATAACGACGGACGGCTCCATAACGCCTCGAGAAGCGCTTGCCTCCGCCGGCAGCACGCTTCGCTCTCTGTTCGGCTTGGTGGCCGATATGAGCGACGCCCCCCAGGGTCTCGTGCTCGGTGAAGTGGCGGGGACGGGCAGCGGGTCGCCTGACCTCGACCTTCCCATCGAGGACCTCGACCTGTCGGAGCGCCCGCGTAACTGCCTGAAGAGGGCGCAGGTCAACACCGTCGGCGAACTGGTCTCCAAGACCGAGGACGATCTTTTGGCGATCACCAACTTCGGCCAGAAGTCCCTCGACGAAGTCCTACAAAAACTCGACGAGCGAGGTCTCTCGCTCCGTGGCAAGCAGGGGCAGTAAACGATGTCTGGAATACCTGGCCGTCCCAAGAGAGGTCGCCGCTTTGGCGGTGACGCCGCTCACCAAAAGGCCATGATGGGCAACCTGGTGGCGTCTTTGATCGCAGCCGAAGGGCTGGTAACCACCGAGGCCAAAGCCAAAGCTCTGCGCCCCGTTTTCGAAAAGACGCTCACCAAGGCGAAAAAGGGCGGTTTGGACCGCCACCGCCAGGTTGTCGCTTTTATCCGTGACAAGGACATGGCGCACAAGCTGTTCGAGGAGATCGCGCCCCGCTATGCCGAGCGCAATGGCGGGTACACACGGATCTTGAAGCTTGGACCGCGTCAAGGCGACAACGCGCCGATGGCGCGCATCGAGCTCGTCTGAGCCAACGGTCCCCAAAGGGGCGACCTCTGACCTCTGACGACGCCCCGGCCGACCTGGTCGGGGCGTCGTCGCGCCTCCAGCCTGCTGAGGTCGTGCCTGTGGCGGAGCTGGTGCGGATGCGGGCCCTGCTCGCTTACGACGGTACAGACTTCCACGGGTTCGCCATCCAGCCTGGGCAGCGCACAGTCGGAGGAGAGCTGGCCGCAGCGCTGGAGCGCGTGGCCCGCCACCCGGTCGAGCTGACGTGCGCAGGCCGTACCGACGCCGGAGTGCATGCCTGGGGACAGGTCGTGAGCTTCGATATGGCCGCCACCTGCGACCCCGGGCGCGTGCAGAGAGCGGTCAACAAGCTCCTCGGGCCCCAGGTCGTGGTCAGGGAGCTGTCGCCGGCGCCCCGGAGCTTCGATGCCCGCTTCCAGGCCAAGTCCCGGAGCTACCGCTACAGCGTCGACACCAACCAATGGGCGAGCCCGTTCAGCCGGCGCACCGAATGGCATGTGGGCGAACCGTTGGACCGGCGCGCCATGCAGGCGGCTGCCGACGGCCTGCTCGGCGAGCATGACTTCGGCTCCTTTTGCCGGGCTGTCAAAGGGCGCCCAGGCCCGATCGTGCGCCGTGTCCTTGAAGCGACGTGGTCGGAACCGGAGGTGGGCAAATTGCGCTTCGAGATCGAAGCCCAGTCCTTTTGCCACCAAATGGTGCGCTCCGTCGTGGGCACCTTGGTCGAGGTGGGACGGGGCAGGCTGCGGGTCGCCGACGTGATGAGCATCCTGCGGGCGGCCAAGCGCTCTGCCGCTGGGCATGTAGCGCCACCCCACGGTTTGTGCCTGTGGAGCGTCCGCTACGACGGCTGAGGGAGCGTCAGGTGCGCCGGCTGGGGTTGTAGCCGGCGCTCGACGCCAACTCGACGGCCTGTGACAGCAGGCTTAAGTGGCGAACGCGCTCGGCATCGCTGATGCCCGGGGCCTCGCGGACTGCTAGCGGCCGGATGGCAATTCCGCCTCGGGGCGCGAAGTCGCCGAACACCCGCAGGTAGCGCGGCGCCAGTACGCCGGCAAGGTCGTCGGCCACCTGGTTCACACACGCCTCGTGGAACGCTCCGTGGTTGCGGTAGCGCATGAGGTACAGCTTCAGGCTCTTGCTCTCCACGCAAAGCTCGCCTGGCACATAGTCGACCTGGAGCCGGCCGTAGTCCGGTTGGCCTGTTACGGGGCACAGCGCGGTGAACTCCAGGCACGCCAGGCTCAGCGCCCATGGGGCTCCGGGCCGGGGGTTGGGGAAGGCCTCCAGGACGGCGGGGCTGGGCGAGTCGTAGGCGTAATGCGTGGGCGCCCCCAGGGCACCCAGAGCACCGAGAGCGCCCAGAGCACCCAAACCGCCTAGCCCTTGGGGCGGTTGCCCGCCTGCTCCCCGTTGCCCGCCTTGGGGACGCGTCTCGTTTGGCTCCTGGTCGTCGTGTTGCACCCCGACAGCCTAAGACGCAGGGCGTGCGGTGCCACACCACGCCACGCCCACGGGTTTGGGGTTGGTCCGGCGCCTCGGCTGTAGGTGCATAGAAGCCCGTCCCATAGGCTCCTCTTAGGTTGATTGGGGCCCACCCCTTGCCATTGTGTAGAAAGTAAGGGTCATGACTGCAATCAGTGCAACGGCTTCTCGACCGGCGCACCCGGCGAAGCCGCTAGAGCCCGGCGAGTACCGCCCGGCGCTGGTCAATGTGGGGACGATCGTCTGGCTGGCGTCGGAGCTGATGTTCTTCAGTGGCCTGTTCGCCGCCTACCTCTCCCTGCGGGCCGCGACTCCGGTGTGGCCTCCCTTCCACGACAAAGTCGACATCCCCACCGTCGGCGTGGCCACCGTCATCCTGGTCGCCTCCTCCGGGACCATGCAGTACGCGGTCCGGGCTGTCCACCGCAACAACCTTGCGGGTTTCCGCATGTGGGTTGTGGCCACGATCTTCCTTGGGGGCATCTTCGAGGGGATGCAGGTGGTCGATTACGCCACCCGTGGCTTCTCCTTGCAGCAGAGCGCTTACAGCGGTGCCTTCTACCTGCTTACCGGTATCCACTTCCTCCACGTGCTCGGCGGCCTGGCAGCAATGGTGTTCATGCTGCTGCGCTCCACCAACCCGCGGATCCGCTTCGGTGGGCACCGCAGTGCACCGCATGTCGAGATGCTCTCTTACTACTGGCACTTCGTAGATGTTGTCTGGATCGCTCTGTACGCCATGATCTTCCTCCTGCCGGCAACCAAATGACCGCGCCTCACTCCGTGACTTCCCGCTTGCGAGGCGCCTGGCGCCTGGCGCTTGCCGGCCCCGCCTCACTGGTCGGCGTGGCTGTCATCGTGTTCTCGATCCTGTCGTTCGCTTCACCGGCGCCCGCCGCCGTACCGGCCAACTGGACGGTCTCGGTCAGCACCAAGCCTGCTGACATCGAAGCAGGCAACGTGATCTTCGACGAGCACTGCGCCTCGTGCCACGGGGTGGGCGGTGTAGGCGGCTCCGCTCCGGAGCTGCTCAATGTCGGGCCCGCGGCCGTGGACTTCTTCGTGTCGACGGGCCGGATGCCGCTCAACTCGCCCAAGGCTGAGCCCCTCACCCACCACCCGTACTTCAACCCCAAGCAGATTTCCGAGCTCGACGCCTACGTCAATGCCGTCGACCTGGCCAACGGTACACCTGGACCGGGTATCCCCAACGTGGCTGCGGCCTGCAGGGCCCAGTCAGTGGACTGCCCGACCCTGTCCGAGGGCAACCAGCTGTTCCTTATGAACTGTGCCCAGTGCCACGACGCCTCTGGCGCCGGAGGGATGCTGAGCCACGGTTACGTGATCCCAAGCCTTCGCCAGGCCACAGCCCGCCAGATCGCTGAAGCTATCCGGATTGGTCCCCGGCCGATGCCCAACTTCGGGCCCGGCCAGTTGACAGACCAGCAGGTGTCGGCCATCGCCGACTACGTGGCGTACATCAGCACCGGCCCTGACCGGGGGGGCCTCGGGATCGCTCACTTCGGCCCCGTGCCCGAAGGCTTTGTCGGCATCGTCTTCGGTTTGGGTCTCCTGCTCGTCGTTTCCAGGCTGATAGGTAACAGAGGCTGACCGACTTGACCGCTACCAAGTACCCCCGCATAGTCACCGGGACCCATGGCCCCGAAGAAGGTGCCGACGCAGGCACCCCTTGGCCGGACGACGTCCCCCCCGACCAGGACGACACCTGGTACCCATTGCGCGACGACCCCTGGAAGGCCAGGCGCCTGGAGTACATAATCGCCGCTTTCTGGGCCGTCACCGCAGTCTGTGGCATCGGCCTGATGGTCGTTTACGTCACGGGCGGCCAGGCGCAGCTCGAGGGCGCCCTCTTCGCCGCCGCCACCGGGTGCCTCGGCTTCGGCCTCGTCCTGTGGGCGCGCTACCTGCTGCCCGGGCACGACATCACCGCCAGTCGGGGCCACCACGTATCGAGCATCGAGGAGCGCGCTGCCGTCGTTGAGTCGCTGTCCCGAGGGACCGACGCCATGATGACGCGTCGAGGCTTCCTGGCCAAGAAGGTCCTTGTGCCGGCGGCCGGGGTGTTCGGCATCTCGGCAATCTGGCCTCTCGCCTCCCTCGGCCCGCGGCCCTTACGCTCGCTCTACCACACGGCCTGGTACCCCGGGGCACGCCTGGTGACCGAGGACGGCAGGCCGGTGCGCCCGAGCGACGTGATGGTCCAGGGCCTGCTCACCGTGTTCCCCGAGGGCCATCTCGAAGACGCCAGCTCACCGGCGGTCCTTTTGAACATTGGAGCCGCTGCCACCCAACCGCGCAAGGGCCAGGCCGGTTTCGAGCTTCTCGACGGCGAAAACGGCCTGGTTTGCTTCTCCAAGATCTGCACCCACGCCGGCTGTGCGGTGAGCCTTTTCAACGTGCTCACCATGCAGCTCATCTGCCCTTGCCACCAGTCGACCTTCGACATCCTCAAGGACTGCGAACCGGTTTTCGGCCCCGCCCCACGCCCGCTCCCCCAGTTGCCATTGGGCCTGGACAGCCAGGGTTACCTGATCGCCAGGCGAGACTTCATCGAACCGATCGGGCCAGGTTTCTGGAACCGTTCGGGAGACTGAGATGACCACGCCACGTTGGCCACGGAGCGCCTGTAATGGCCACGGAGCGCCTGTAATGACCATGGAGCGCCTGTAATGAGCAGTGTCGCGGAACGTTCCGCAAACCGAAAGCGCGCTAAGCGCGAGAGCCAGGTCCTCGATTTCGTGGACGACCGCTTGGGTTCGTCCAAGTGGATCCGCTCGGCCCTGGACAAGATCTTCCCAGACCACTGGTCGTTCATGGTCGGCGAAGTCGCCATGTACTGCTTCGTGCTGCTGATAGTCACCGGTATATACCTGGCGCTGTTTTACAGCCCGTCGTCACAGGTAGTCGTTTACCACGGCTCCTATGCCCCCCTGGACGGCCAGCACTTCACGCAGGCGTACGAGTCGGTCATCAACCTCTCTTTCAATGTCCGGTTCGGCCTTTTGATGCGCCAGGCCCACCACTGGGCGGCCAACATCTTCATGGCGGCGCTGGTGTTCCATATGTGCCGGGTTTTCTTCACCGGAGCGTTCCGCCGCCCGCGCGAGGTCAACTGGATCATCGGTGTCACGCTGTTGACCATCGTGATGCTGGAGGGCTTCTCCGGCTATTCGCTGCCTGACGACCTGCTGTCGGGCTCGGGCCTTCGCGTCGTGTTCTCCATCGTCCAGTCGATCCCCTTCGTCGGGCCCTGGCTGGCCTTCGATGTCTGGGGCGGGGCTTTCCCCGGTAGCACGGACTTCCTGGAACGCCTTTTCGTGATCCACGAGTTCGTGTTCCCATTGATCCTCGCCGGTCTTCTCGGAGCGCACCTTGCCATCCTCTGGCACCAAAAGCACACCGATTTCCCGGGGCCGGGCAAGACAGAAAAGAACATCGTGGGCAGCCGCCTGTGGCCGCAGTACGCCATCAAGTCGCAGGCTTTGCTGATGTTCGTGGCGATGGTGGTTTTCGGTCTCGGCGGCCTCGTCCAGATCAACCCCATCTGGATTTACGGGCCGTTCGAAGCCGCCCGCTCCAGCGCCGGCACCCAGCCCGACTGGTACGTGGGCTGGCTTGACGGAGCATTGCGCCTGTGGCCGCACTGGGAGTTCCGCAGCTTCGGCCACGAGATCGCCAACCCGTTCTTCCCAGGCATCCTCTTGCCCGGCATCGTCTTCGGGGTCATATATGCGTGGCCTTGGATAGACAAGCGCCTTTACGCGGATTACGGCGAGCACAACCTCTTGGACCGCCCGCGCGACAAGCCGCTAAGGACGGCGATCGGCGTCGGCGCTCTGTGCTTCTTCGCCGACTTGACCATTGCCAGCGCCACTGACCTCATCGGGAACGCGCTGTCGATGTCGTTCGAGCTGCTGATCGAGATCCTTCAGTACGCATCGTTCGTGGCGCCGATCGTCGGTGGTTTGATCGCTTACCGCGCCTGCATCCTCTTGCAGCGCACGGGTACGCACCCGATCCAGCGGCCGGTGGGAGGCATCATCGTGCGCGACGAGACCGGCGCCTACCACACCCTGGGCGCCTCACACGGGCACGGCGAAGAAGCCAACGGGCACGGCAACGCCGAGGAGGCACTGCTCGAACGGGTCGGTGCCATCGCTCGTCCCGAGACAGAGGCGGAGCTTGCTGTGCGCGCCGGGCCCGGTCATGTGGTCGAGCCCCCTACCTCTGGGCCCCCTACCTCTGGGCCCCCTACCTCTGGGCCCCCTACCTCTGAGCCGGCCGCCTCTGGGCGCTGGGTTGGAGGCAAGGAAGGCGCGCCCGATGGGCAGGGCCCCGACGGCGGCCAGCACCCCGAGGGTTAGTTCGCCCCCGCTCGAAGCGGTCCCGGCAAGATTTCCGCAATGAGGCGTGT
>DASSZK010000242.1:0-6795 GCA_035702845.1 Acidimicrobiales bacterium | reverse complement strand
GAGCATGAAGCTGGCGCAGCAGGCGCCTGTGCAGTTCGGCACCGGGCCTGGGAGCTACGAAACCGTCGTAGTCGACCCGTCGCGGGAATTCCAGACGATGACGGGTTTCGGGGGGGCCATCACGGACTCGGCGGCCAGCGTCCTGTACTCCCTGGCCCCCGCTCAGCGCGACGCCGCCATGCGCATGCTCTTCGACCCCGTAACAGGCGACGGCTTGGACTTCTTGCGCCAACCGATCGGCGCTTCCGACTTCGTGTCGGGGAGCCAGGACTACACCTACGACGACATGCCTGCCGGCGAGACGGACTATCTACAGGCGCATTTCTCCATCGCTCACGACATACCCGAGATCATCCCCCTGTTGCGCCAAGCCGAACAGTTGAACCCTCACCTGACCATCATGGCCACTCCCTGGAGCCCCCCGGCGTGGATGAAGACGGGCGGTTCGTTGATCGGTGGCCGGTTGATAGACGAACCGCGGATCTATTTCTCCTACGCCTTGTACCTCACCAAGTTCGTTGAGGCCTACCAGGCACAAGGAGTGCATATTAGCTACCTCACCGTGCAGAACGAACCGCAGAACCGTAACCCGGGAACCTATCCGGGGACGGACATGTCTGCAGCCCAGGAAGAAAAAGTCATCGAGTACCTGGGGCCGATGCTCAAGGCGAACCATCTTGACACCCAGATCCTGGCTTACGACCACAACTGGTCCGAGCACCCCAACGACATCGCGTCTACGCCGCCAGACGAAGTCCAGGACACCAACGATTACCCCCAGGAGGTCCTTTCGTCGCCCGCCGCCCGTTGGGTCTCCGGGGTGGCCTTCCATTGCTATTACGGGGACCCGAGCGCCATGAGCGCTTTGCACGCACAGTTCCCCAGGGTGAAGATCTTCGAAACGGAGTGTTCCGGTAGCCAGTCCGCCAACCCGGCTTCGACTTTTTCGGACACCCTCAAGTGGCATGCGCGGAACCTGGAGATCGGCTCGACCCGCAACTGGTCACAGACGGTGGTCAATTGGAATATTGCGCTCGATCCCTCAGGCGGTCCGCACCTCGGCGGCTGCGGGACATGCACCGGCATAATCACCGTGAACCCTGACGGGACGATAACTCCGAACGCCGAGTACTACGCCCTCGGCCATCTCAGCCGCTTCGTGCAGCCCGGGGCAGTCCGTATCGCCAGCACCTCGTTCGGCACGACGGGTTGGAACGGCCAGATAATGGATGTGGCCTTTGTCAACCCGGACGGCTCGACCGTCCTGGTCGCCCACAATGAGAACGACAACCCCCAGAGCTTCTCGGTGATGGAAAACAGCCAGAGCTTCGACTACACCCTGCCCGGCGACTCGCTCGCCACCTTCGTCTGGGCGACCCCGCCGGCTCCTTCGGCTGGCCTGGTCCAGGTCGACCCGAGCGGGTGGCAGGCAACCGCCAACCCGCCAGGGCCCAGCAACCCCTGCTGCACCGGAGATGTCGCCGCCAACGCTGTGGACGACGATGCTTCCACTCGCTACTCCACCGGGACGGGCCAGGCGCCGGGAGAATACTTGCAAGTCGATATGGGGCACCCACAGCCCGTTAGGGAGCTGGTGCTCGACACGGGAGCGTCGACCGGAGACTACCCGAGGGGGTACTCCGTGACTGTTAGCAGTGACGGCGCCAACTGGAGCGCGCCAGTGGCCACCGGCCAGGGGACGGGCCAGCTGACCGACATTGCCTTGGACGGGACGCCTTTCCGCTACGTGCGTGTGACGCTGACAGCTACGAGTGGGAGCTGGTGGAGCGTCGCAGACGTACGTGCATACGTCCCGGGCCACGATCGGGCCCCTGGAGAGGACAGCTAGCCAGAGGCCGGAGCCGCCACCCGCACCCACGAGACCGGGTGCGGGTGGCTACTGCACCGCAGCGGCCGCCTTATGGCACGGCTAGGCCGGCGGCATCGGCTAGCAATCGCACAGACTGCAGCCTCTGCTCGTCGGTGGGCGAGGGGTGCACGGTCATTAGCTCGTCGGCAGTCGAGAGCTGTGCGAACCTCTGGAGGTAGTCCACGACTTCCGTGGCCGTGCCCACGGCTGAGAACGTCAGCAGCTCCTCTACGTGGCGACCTGCAGGCGAGATGAGGATGGCGTCGACTTCAGCCTCGGAGAGCGCGCGTTCCCGGCCAAACATGGCCATGATGCGGGATCTTTTCGCCTGTTCGAACTGCTCGTGCGCTTCGTCGTGCGTGCCTGCAGCCAACACGTTGACCCCCGCGATCACGTACGGGCCCGAGCATTGTCGCGATGGACGGAAGTCGGCCCTGTAAGCGGCGACGGCCTGGCTGAGGGCCGCGGGTGCGAAGTGCGAGGCGAAAGCGAAAGGCAGCCCGTACGACGCAGCAAGCTGTGCCCCAAAAAGCGACGAGCCGAGTATGTACAAAGGGACGACCGAGCCCTTCCCTGGGACGGCCTCGACACCGGGTACTCGTGAAGGCCCCTGTAGGTAACCCTGGATTTCAAGAACATCGTCAGGGAAATGCTCAGCATAGAGGTCGCTGCGCCTCAGAGCCGTCACAGTCCGGCGGTCCGTCCCGGGTGCCCGGCCGAGGCCAAGATCGACCCTGCCGGGGTACAGCGCCTCCAAGGTCCCGAACTGCTCCGCGACGACGAGCGGCGAATGGTTGGGCAACATTATCCCGCCGGCCCCGATCCGGATCCGTGCGGTATGGGCGCCGATATATGCGATCACAACACTGGTCGCTGCCGATCCGATAGATGCCATGTTGTGGTGTTCGGCGTACCAGATCCGCTTGTAGCCGAGGCGCTCGGCCTCTTGGGCGAGGTCACGGCTCGCCGCTAGAGCTTCGCCGGGACCGGTGTGCCTGCGGATCGGCACGAGATCGAGGATCGAGATGTCGAAGTTCATACGGGCCCTTCCGCCGCCGGCGATGTGCTCGACAGGTTATGGGGCCCGGGTACCGGCCCGGCGCGCTCGCTGGGCCGCCCGCGAGGGCGCCGGGGCCGGGGAACAGCCGAGAGGGGAGGCTAGCTCTCGGCCAGGGAGGCGACGAAAGGCGGGACTCGCAGCACTGCTGCAGGCGGCTCGGGTATTGCCACCTCGGGAGCAGCGCTGACCGACCCGGTGTCGGCGTGGACAACGATGCGTAGGCGCCCCCCGCGGCTCATAAGCACGGTCTTGCCGACCGAGTTGAAATCCCGAAGAAACTCAAGGAGCAAGCGGGAAAAAGTCGGGTCCGGGCCCGTCGGGCCCGGGAAGCCCCGGACGATCGAGGGCTCCAAGTTCCTCGGGGCCTGCATTACAGCGGTCATCGTTTTGCCCACCTCACGATCTGATCGGTCCTGCGTTGCCCGTTCACCAGGCTGTTTGTTGATTCGGAACCGTTGACGATCTGCTTGAACCGCCGCGCGGGTTGGCGAGAAAGCGGTCCTTACCTCATCCACCGAACCAAGCCAGAGAACAGATCCGACCACGCTGCGTGAAGGGGGCAACGCCAGCCGCCCTGCGTGGCTTCCGCTCTGAGCGGGCGAAGGACGGGTGAGGCTTGGCTGTGGTTATCTTGCGCCGTGGCCAGCCGCGCAAGCAGTAAACGGACAGCAGGAGAGGCGGTGTGGGATTACCTCGACCGCCGGTACCCCGACGCGGCTGCCTGCGATCTCTCGGTCATCCCCCTTGGGGAAGGTTGGCTGGTCCAAGTCGAGGGCACGGTCAAGTCGCGCTTGCTGTTTATGGTGAACCGCCACGGCTTTGTCGAGGAGATGGGCCGTGCCAGGGTCACGGCTAAGACGGCCGGCTCCGGGTCATCGGTGATAAGCCGCACGCCCCTCGACATTGGTCCGATTGAGATCGACCTCACCCAGACCGTCCAGCTCTGACCGTTCCGCCCCGCAATGGGGTGGCGCGCCTCGCGATGTAATCGATTGTCAGTTGGCAGCAGTGACCACTGGAGCCTGGAGGACGGTTGCCTCCAGATCGCCTAGGTCGGCGGCATCGCCAAGGTCTTCGACATAGCCGCTGGCGTACACCAGCCACGCACCGCGGTCGTCTGGGGTGGGCAAAAGGGCGACGGCCAGGTCGCCAGGGATGCTCTGGGCGGTCGCCGGCCAGGTGCCGAAAGACGTGGCGTCGCCCTCGGCGAACACTGTCCCATCGGCCAGCATGACCCAGTACCCCTGCCGGTCCGGGGTTGGCACAGCCCAGGTGGCGGGGGTGAAGGTGGTGCCGGCTGCTGTTTGGCAGTCGGTGTCGGCAATGTGCGGTGCGTCCCCAAAGGGCACCATCTCACAGTTTTGCAGCAGCAGCCAGTACCCGCGCCCTGAAGAGCTCGCCACCATACCGACGGCTAGGAACGCACAGATGGAGGGTGTACATGACCCGGCGAAGCGTGCGTCACCGAAGGAGTAGACACCTCCCGTCAAGCTGACCAGCCAGTAACCACGCCCATCAGGGGTTGGCGCCATGGCGCTCATCGGCACGGAGACGCCGCCCATGGCGGTCAAAGAGCCATACCACTGCGCGTCCCCGAAGCTGAACACCCCTCCGGTGGTGGTCATCATCCAGTAGCCGCCCTTGTCCGGGGTTGTGGCCATGGCGGCCACGGGACCGCCCAGGGCGCCGCCCGCCAGCTGTGCCGCCAGAGCGCCTGGCGAGGCGCTCTGCCCCGCCAGGTCCTCCGCGCCACTAGCGGCCCCGGCGAAGTGATCGGCTCCGTAGGCGAATACCCCGCCATCAGGCGCCCCGAGGAAGTAGCCGGGGCCGGTGGCGGGCCGGCCGGCGGTTGGCGGGGGCGACGGCAGGGGCGGTGGCGCAGCTGTGGGCGCCGACAGAGCTGCCACCGGCAGAGGGACGAGTGCAGTGTTGCCAAAAGTGACTCGGAATGAGTCGGTTTGCCCGTCGTATGCGGTGGGGAACGCCTCGACCGGTCCATTTGCCGGGGCGGCCAGGTACAACGGCAAAGCGCGTGCGGCTTTGGCGCCCGGGCCAGTGGCCGCGAGATGACTGAACTGCACTGTGCCGAAGTCGGCCAGCGGTGAATGTGCCGGTGCCGCGGCGCCGTACATCCATGGGGCCTCGACGACCCAGTCCGCTGTCCGGCCCTTGGCCGTGCTCGACACCGCACCGGTCCAGGACTTTCCCGACGTGGCGTCCTTGATGTCCAGTGTCCAGGCACCGACGCCGTGGTGGGAGATCGCAACCTGCACGGAATCGCCCGGGAACACCTGGCCCAGCTTTACTGGTGCGCCGCCGTTGTCCCTGTACCAGGCGAAGTACACCAGTCCCGCAGGGCCCCAGTCCTGCTCGGTACCGGCCTGGATGTCATAGGCCGTAGACCCGCCGTCTATCCCTACCGAGATCGTCGAGTACCCGACCTTTCCCGTGCTGATGGAAGGCACGGACCATGTCCCGCTAACGCCGTCCAGCTGCCCGTGCGCAGCTATGTCGAGGTAGCCGGCCACGGGTGCTTCATAAGCGCGGGAGGTGGGCGCGGCGACGCCGGCGGCGGCTGCAACGGGAGCGCTGGCGAGGCCCCCTGCCATCATGGCGAGTGCAGTGGCGGCGGCCACATTCACTCTTGCCAGCCTGGTCAGGCTCGAAGCGCGCACCAGCGGAGGCTACCAACCAGTGGCGCTAACCACCCTTTGCCCAGCCGGGTCAGATCCCAGCCCACCGGGATAGCTTCCGCGGCCTAGGGTACTGCTCGGCGACAGTGCTGGGGCATCCCCGTACTGGCGCATGGCTCCTGCGTTCGAGACGACCCAAGCGCCTCCTCCGTCCTCGGTCACTGCCAAAGCAGCGGGGACGAACGACGCGGGTAGCCGCGGGAGGTGCTCGTACCAGGTGCCCTTGGGAGGGGGCCCGCTGGCGAAGAGCTTCCCGTCGGACAGCAGGATCCATACTCCAAGCCCGCTGGGGCGCCCGACCGTCGCAACCACGTCACAGCGGTGGGAGTCTTCGTAACGAGCGCAACCCTGGGCGGCCCCGGGCTTGGCGCTACCAAAAGCGACCACGTTGCAGTTGGCCAGGACCAACCAGTACCCGCCAGCGTTCGGTGCGGACGCGATCCCTACGACGGGAGGGTGGCATGCGCGTGGTGCCGTGCCGCAGCTACCTGCGAAACGTCCCTTACCAAAGGCAAAGACGCCACCGTCGCGGGACGCTATGAGGTACCCACCGTTGTTGGGCCCACCGTTATTAGGAGTCGCCGCAATGCCCACTACTGGGCCGGCCAAGTCGCTCGAACGTATGCCCAAGGCCGGGAGCGAGCCGAGGAAGCCGGCATGACCGTACGCGAACACCCCCCCGTCACTCGACGTCGCCCAGTAGCCATTGCGCCCGGCGGCAGCCAGGGCGCTCAGGGGAAAAGAAGCGCTTACGGGGGCCCTCGGGAACTGCTCGGCGGCGCCGTAGGCGGTCACGGTGCCGTCCGCGTGTCCCACCCACAAGCCGGCATCGGGGGTCGGAGTACTTACTTGAGCGGCTGTCGTAACGGGTGACGTCCCCGGTCTTGTCGTAGTCCCCGGTCTTGTCGTAGTCCCCGGTCTCGTCGTAGTAGTCGAGGTGGGGAGCGTGGTCGGCGCCGGCGCCGTGGTGGCTGACGTGGTAGGGGCGGTAGGGGCAGGGCTCGAGTGCCCTATCGGCACCTCGGGGAAGGAGCTTGGCCATGGCACCGGTGGGCCGTAAACCACCGAGAACGAGCCGGACGCAGCGTTGTAAGGGCTCGGGTGGGCCAGTACTGAAACAGGTGCCTTGGACACCAGGTACACCGGACGGGCAAGCGAAGCGTCGACACCCT
>DASSZK010000191.1:0-9852 GCA_035702845.1 Acidimicrobiales bacterium | reverse complement strand
CTGGCCGAGCGGGGCCGCATCGTAGTGATAGGAACGGGAGCGGGTGGCCGTCTAGAGCTGGACCTTCACCAGCTAATGCGGAACAAAGCCGTGGTCCGCGGCTCCACCCTTCGTGCCCGTCCCCTGGAGGAGAAGGCGCTGGTTACCCGCGCACTGGAACGCCACGCAGTACCACTCCTCGCCGCCGGGCGCATCACGGTCCCCGTGGCAGCCACCTACCCCTTCACCGAGGCTCAGGCGGCTTATGAGCGCTTCGCGGCCGGCTCCAAGTTCGGCAAGATAGTGCTCGTGGCGGTGTAAAACGTGCAGCCGTGTTAAACGCTGCGCCCGCTAGCGCAAGCTGGCCTGCACGGTCTCCACTATCCGGCGCACAGCCGCCGTGCCTGCGTCGCTGTTGCGGTACAGCAACGAGTAAGTGACGTCAGGAAGATCCTCGACGGCCCGGGCGACCATGCCCTCAGGCACCTCGACGCACCCGTTTACCAACCCTATGCCGACACCGAGTGACACGAGGTGCAGGACCTGGGGCCATCCCTGCGCTTCTGCACTGACCCTGAGACGCTGGCCCTGCGCCTTGGCTGCGCGCTCGAGCCCGGCGCGTTGGGGGGGCCCCGGCGGCGGGACCACGATCTCATAGCTCACGAGGTCGGCAAGGGCGAGCCCCCGGCGCCGGGCCAGACTGTGACCCGCCGGCATCACGGCAACCTGGTGGTAGGTGGCAAGAGGTATGCACGTCAGGCCGGCTGGTGCCCGGCCGATCACGGTAACACCGACGAGCGCCTTGCCCGTGCGCACCGCCTCTACCGTGGCCTGGCGGTCGGCATTGAGCAACCGCAGACGCACTCCCCGGCTCACTAGCAGCCGTACGGCCCCGGAGATGACGTAGCGGGTGGCCCCCTGCCCTGCCGCGATGACATACGGCTCGTCGACCGCACCGAGCCCGGCGACGAAATGCTCCACCTGGCTGCGCACCTGGCGCCCAAAATCGGCAAGCGAGCGCCCCGCGTCGGTCAGCACGAGGCCCCGTCCCTGCTTGCGGTAGAGCACCTGGCCGAGGGCGGCAGCCAGTTTCTGCACTTTTACATGCAGGGCCGGCTGGGACACGTGCAGCTCCTCAGCCGCCCTGGTGAAGTTCATGTGGTCGGCAAAGACAGAAAACGAGTGCAGCCCGTCCAGTGTGATGGCATCGATGTCTATAGTTGTGGACTATAGCTCACACAGTTCTTACTAGTTCCCCTTTATATAGGTTGCGGCGACAATGAGAGCCATGACCACAAAATGCAAACATCCCAAGCTCGGGGTCGACTTCGGTGGCGTCGTGCACGGCATAACACGGCTCCCCGAGGGGCCGGACACTTTCCTGGAAGGCTCGCTGAGCCAGGCTCTGTCGACGCCGCAGATGCCGGGCGCCTTCGAGGCTCTCGTTCGCCTGCACGACGCCTTTGCCGGTGAGCTCTACATCGTGTCCAAGTGCGGCGCCCGGGTTGAGGACCTGACCCTCCAGTGGCTTGAGCACCACGACTTCTACAACAAAACCGGCGTCGACCGAGCCAGAGTGACTTTTGTCCGCCAGCGACCGGACAAGGCGCCCCGGTGCCGCGAGCTCGGCATCAGCCACTTCGTGGACGACCGGGCCGATGTGCTTTTACCCATGCGCGGGATCGTGACGTACCGCTACTTGTTCGGCGACCAGGACGCGCACGCGCCCGATGCGCCCCAAGCGAGCGCCGACCCACATGCCGGGGACGACTATTTACAACCTGTCGAGGACTGGCCCGATGCGGAGGAGGCGATCATGGCCACCCTCGGCTGAGTCCGCCAAGGACGGGACGCTACGGACTGAACCGCCTGTCGCGCGCTGTGCGGGCTGCGGGGGCTTGTCCGGGCTATGACGGGCTGTCGAGAAGCTCCTCGGGGCCAAGTATGGCCCCGGGAGCATCGCCCACCGCCACCTGGTTGCGGCCTGCTTTCTTGGCCCGGTACATGGCCCGGTCCGCATTGCGCAACAACGCAGCGCGCTGCTTTGGCTCCCAAGCCACAGCGACGCCCAAGCTGGCTGTCAACTGCGTGCCCGGGGAGCAGTTGGCGATGGCCGTACGAAGGCGCTCGGCGAGCACCAGCGCCCCCTCTAGGGTCGTACGCGGCGACACGACAAGGAACTCCTCTCCACCCCAACGCCCGGCGACGGCGCCATGCCCGCATTCAGTTGCCAAGGCCGCGGCCGTTGCCTGCAGCACTCGGTCCCCCACCTCGTGACCGAAGGTGTCGTTCAGGTTCTTGAAGTGGTCGAGGTCGATAAGGACGACAGCGAGAGGCCATTGAGCTGAAGCCGCGGCAAGCTCCAATTTGAGCAGGTGCTCCAGGCGCCGGCGGTTGGCGAGGCCCGTCAAGGGGTCTCGACGGGCCTCGTTTTCCAGCCTTCCCACGAAATAAGCCCGGTCGAGGGCCAGGGCGGCGTGAGCTGTCGCCTGGCGAGCGGTGCTCAGAGCACGGCGTTCTATGCGGGGCGGCCCGAAGCGGGGAGGCTCAAAGGCGAGCACGAGGACCCCTCGGGCGCCGACGGTCAAGTCGAAGGGGATCACGGCAACATTGGCGACGTCTCCCATCAGGGCGCGCAGAGCATCGTCGCCGTCACCCAGGGCCGGCGCGATAACTACTGCTCCTCCGTCAAAGGCCCTGGCCGCCAACCCCGCATCCAAGAGCCCAGGGCCGGGGGGAGCCTCCACGGGGCGCTCAGGCCAGACGGCGGCAAACGGTGCGATGACAGGCGCACGCCCCGGTCGGTAATTGGGTTCGACGAGGACAAGAGCCTGCTTTGCACACAGGTCGTCCCCGCCCAGGGAGACAAGCGCCGCGGCCACTTCCGCAGCGTTGGCGGCCGCTTGCACCGTCCCCGAAAAGAGGTGAAGTGCCTCGGCGTCGTAGCGGCGCCGGCGCAGTTCGCGCTCGTTGACGGCGGCGAAAGATGCCACGGCAAGAGCAATCGCACAAGCAAAGGCGACATAGGTGAGGATGTCGGGCGTGTGCGGGGCCGGCCCACTGACGGGCAGCAGCCCGCTCTGCTCACTGTCAAATAGCAACAGACCGAGCAGAGCGTCCCACACGGCCACCTTGATGCCCGTGCGGAACGAGTTGAGCAGCGTAACGGCCGTTATCTGGCACAGGATCAGGGGGAAGACGCCACCGCTGAGCCCGCCGTCGACGTGCAGCGCCCAGACCAGCCACGCACCGTCGAGAAGACCGCCTGCCGCAAGTGCCGTGCGCACGGCGCCGCGCCCGAGCTTGGGCAGCAGCACCGAGCAGGCGGTGAACACAGCCAGTACGGCAGCAGGGATAGCCAGGGACGAGAAGGGACCGGAGCGGTGCGGGGCATCCCACGCCCAAAGACCCAGGGGAGCGAGAATAAGCACAACACGTAGGGCCGTGTTCCACCGGTGGCGTTCGGTAAGCGGCACCAGGCTGTCGAGGCGAGTGGGAACTTTCATGGGTCACCTCTGTCATCGTGTTCCGACCGGGGCCGGAGTAGTGGCCGGTTTGGCCGTGATGATCCGTCGAAGCGCAGTGACAGCTCAGCGAACATCGGGGCAAGGGCAAGTTTGGGATCCCTGCGATCAAGCCGGCCCTGAAGGAAAAGGAAGCCGGCGAGGACTACGAGGAGCGTCAGCGGCAGGCGGCCCTGGGCGGCCAGGCGGCGGCCCGTGGCGATGAGCCGGTTCAGCACCGAGCGCGGCTTCACTGACTTGCCCGGCAAAGCGTGGCCGGAGCGAGCACCCCGGCCGTGAGATCCTGAGCCGGGCACCGTCGCCACACGGCTTGTTGTCGTTGTTGCCGCGGGGCCTGTGCCCGCCGGCCCCCCACCTGCCGGACCGGTGCCTGCAGGGCGCCCACCTGCAGGGCCTGTGCCTGCAGGGCCCCCACCTGCCGGGCCTGTGCCTGTCGAGCCAGGACCTGTCGGCCGTGTACCTGCGGAGCCCGTGACGGCAGTGGTACCTGGCCTCCGTGCGCCGCTCGGTCGAGAACCGGTGGGCGCGCCGGAGGGCTCTGGTCGGGTGGTGGGCGGTGCAGTCGGGACAGTCGTGCCGCCGGTTGCGCGCCCAAGCGGCACGGTGGTCGTAGTCGTACCCGTGCGCCCGAGACCCTGGGTGGTTGCAGGCTTAACACGGCTCGTACCGCTGGACGCCGTTGTTGTGGTGGGCGAAGGCCTCGAGCTGGTGACCAGGCCCGTACTCGTGGTGGGTACGGTCGTCGTCGTCGGGAGGGCACCCGCCGGCGTCGTGGTGGTGGCCGCCACGGCCACTTGTCCGACCAAGGTCCAGACGAAGATGCCGTTGGCCTGGGCGCTTTCGGCAGCGTTGCTGTCAGCGACCGTTACCGTCACCTCGAAGCTGCGCTGAGGCAGGGTCGGCGAAGGGGACCATCCGGTGTCGACGCCGGTGGCCCCGTTGGCGGCCGGTTGTTCGAGGCCGGCGAGGCTGCCGGAATAGATCGCCGCTCCCTGGAACTGGCTGCAGTTGCCGAAGGTGCCGCCAGTGCCCACCGAGACCACCACCTGCAGGTAGCTGAGCAGGTTTCCCGTCGCCTCCTGCAACCCCATGTAGACCTCGCCCTGGGTCGCCGAGGTCTGTACTTGTGCGCACGCCGTGACAGGCCGACCCGGCACCAGCGACGTGCCGGGGAAAAGTGCCGCGCCCTGCGCGTCCGAGGTGAGAGCGA
Organism: Acidimicrobiales bacterium; assembly: GCA_035702845.1. GTDB lineage: Bacteria > Actinomycetota > Acidimicrobiia > Acidimicrobiales > Palsa-688 > JAJZMF01. The sequence goes on along the minus strand of DASSZK010000191.1, from coordinate 5,139 downwards.
TCGACCCAATGGTCCGGAAGGCAGAGCGGCTCTGGGGGGCTGAGCCCGCCAACCAGGACACCGTGGCTGCCGTCACGGCTGCCGCCAACAGCCAGCCACGCCAGGTCCCCCGCTGTTTCACCGGCGCGCTGCCAGGTGACGCCACGACTGGCGGGGGTAGCCCGAGAGCCCCCGTCGCCCCTGCCGCGAAGGCGGCCCATCCCGCGAAGCCCCGCGCTGCCCCGAAAGCGCTCGACCGGCCAGGTGAGCGGCATGGCGGCTGAGGGCCTCCCGGCCAGGTACGGCCGAACCGGCCAGCACGAGCGCCCCGACCAAGCCTGCCGCAGCAAGGGCAAGCCGCCCGTACTGGCCCGTGCGCGCCCAGTACAGCGGCAGTGCAACCGCGGGCACGCGCAGGCGAGCCACGCCCAGCACACTGGCCGGGGGTACCGGGTCGCTATCGGGCGCCGCATTGGCATCACCTTTGGTGCGCAGATCCCCGTCCGCAAGGACGGCAACCACCCGGTGGACGAGGACGCGTGGCATCGCCGGGTCCTTGAAGGCGATGACCTCGCCGGGGTGGATGCGGGCCGGAGGCAACGACGAGACCAGGACAACGTCACCGGGCTGGACCTGGGGGGTCATCGAGCCGGACAAGATCGCTTCAGCTCGCCACCCCGCCGCAGCCGGTACCAGGGTGCACGCCTCCAAGCAGCAGGAGATCCCCAAGGCGCACACGGCGACGGCGCCTAAGAGGCACCGCAGCCACGCCCGCATAGCTCCCCACGCGCTCGGTGATGGCTCTGCGCCGCGCGCGCGGAAATAGATGTCGGCCATCCCATGGGTTGTCGGCGCCCTGAGGCCAACCCTGAGCGGGAATTGCCATTCGTCACTTCTTCTCAGGGTCAGGCCGGCGCCGCCGATACAAGTATTGGTCCACCGAACAAAAAGAGAGCGCTATGAAAACCCCGAGCCGTTTCGCAAGCAGGGCAACCCTCATAGGCGCGCTTCTTGCCAGCACTGGAGGCAGCGCCGCTCTTGTGTGGCACGCCTCGTATTCAGCGTTCTCTTCTACCGTGAGCACCGGGTCAAACTCATGGAGCACGGGGTCCGTCGTCATCACCGCCGACCAATCCGGCACGGTCCTTTTCAACCTCTCCGCCCTCAAGCCCGACCCGACGCTTACAGCCCTGAGCCCGCCGTCGACGGGTGCCCTCAGCGCCACCAGCGGGGGCAGCGCCTGCGTAAAGGTCACCTACACCGGGAGCCTCGCTGCCAAAGTCGAGCTGTACGCCTCGGTCACCGAGGGGAGCACCCCATTGGGCACCGGCTTGCTCACCACGGTAGACACCGGCACGGATTCATCTACTTCTACCGATCTGGGTTGTAGCACGTTTACGTCAAGCGCCTACATCTACGGGGCCTCGGGCACGACTACGTCCTTCCTCTCCGGCCTACCCTCCACTTACGCCACCGGCGATGGGAACTGGTCAGCCACCACGAACACGAGCCAGTGGTACCGCATCTCCTGGCTGCTGCCGTCCAACACCTCGAACGCCTACCAATCGGCCAGCGTTACCGCCACGTTCACGTGGGAAGCCGACAACACCTAAGCCACGGTGCTCGCCGGCCCCTGGCACAGGGGCGCGCCCAGCTGCGCCGCCGGTTGACCAGCTCTTGGGTGCGGCCCCTATTGCTCACCGGCGGCGTTCTCAGCTTGCTCGCAGGCGGCACTCTGGTCGGCTCGGGCGCTTCTGCTGCCTTCAGTGCCATGAGCGCCACCGGCCAAAGCTCGTGGTCTGCCGGGTCGGTTGCTCTTTCGGCCACACCGGCATCGGCCCTCTTTACGCTGAGCGGGCTAATACCCGGCAGCTTTGGAAGCAGCTGCGTGATCGTCAACTACACGGGCAACCTTGCCGCCACAGTGCGCATGTGGGTCACATCGTCGTCTGGCTCGCTCGCCGGCTACCTCACATGGCAGGTAAAAGAGGGCAGTGGCTCCTCCAACACCTGCTCCGACTTCACGCCAAGCGCGACTGATTACAACGCGAGCGATGCCACAACGGGCACATTGGCAGCGTTTGCCACCACGTACACCTCTTACTCCTCTGGAGTAGGCAACTGGGCCCCTTCGGGCGCGGCGAGCAGGGACTACGAGATCAACTGGCAGTTGCAAGACAACAACGCGGCAGCTGGGACCAGCGCCTCGCTTACGCTCACCTGGGGATCCCAAAACTCATGAGGACTGCGCAAGCGAGCTTTGCACCTCAGGCCCGGGACGCCAAGAAGCCCAGGACCACCTGGAGGACCTGGGCACTTCTGATCGCCGCGGCGCTCGCCGGCGTCGTCGCTGCCGGCGGTGGCGGCCCCGCGTGGGGGGCATTTACTTCCAGTACCTCTGTCGGCAGTAACTCGTTCACCGCCGCCAGCTCGTTCCCAACGTACCCGACAGAGGTCTTGGGCGACAGCCCAAGCGCCTACTACCGCGAGGACGACACCACCGGCTATGACACCGCTACCGACGCCGTCAGCAGCGGGCCTCGGGGAGGCTACGGGCAGGTAAGCAGCCCGACGACGATCTGGAGTTTCGATGAGGGCAGCGGCACCACCACCGCCGACCTGGCCGACGGCGGCACCGGAGCCGACCCCGGCACCCTCGAAGGCACTACGTCGTGGGTTGCAGGTCAGGAGGGGGACGCCGTAAGCCTTGACGGCAGCACCGGCTATGTACAGGGAGCCGCCACCTCGGTGGCCACCAATTACTCGTTCAGCGTGGGAGCCTGGGCTTACCTAACCGACACGGGCTACACAACCGATACCAATATCTTGCTGAGCCAGGACGACAGCGTAACCAGCCCGGCTGTGAGCGCTTTCGAGTTGGGGTGCGTCAGCGGCAAGTGGACTTTTTCGATGCCGGCAAGCGACTCGACATCCGCATCGGTGTCGTCGGTGACCGGCGACACCTGCAGCTTGAACACGTGGGTATACCTGTCGGCTACTTACCAAGCCACCAGTGGCTCGACCGCGCCTGTTATGACCCTTTACGAGAACGGCTCGCAAGTGGCGAGCGGTGGGGGCAGGGCCGTAGGTAGTGAGTGGGCCTCGACTGGGCCTCTCATCGCCGGCGCCGGCTTGTCAACCACACGCACTGGTTATTGGCATGGCGAAATCGACGAAGTCACCACGTACGGTTACAACACCAATGCCGGCACGGCGGCCCGGGTACTGACCGCAGCAGAAGAGGCCGCCCTGTACTCCCAGTCCTTTGGCGGACCGGTACTGCGTTACGGCTTCGACGAGGGCAGTGGCACCTCGACCGAGGACCTCTCCGGCCATCTGGACACGGGGACCTTCAGCGGTTCGGTTACCTGGGGCAGCGGCCACACCGGGAACTCGACGGACTATGCCATGAGCGTAGCCAGCGGGCAGACGGGGTACGCGCAATCGGCGGACACCGCAGTCGTTGACACATCGAAGTCTTTCAGCGTCAGCGCATGGGTGTACCTCACCGACGGCACGACGACCCGCACCGCCGTGAGCGAAGTCGGCACGACTTCGAGCGGCTTCTACTTGAAGTACGACGACAACCCAACACCCGCCGTGTGGGGTTTTATGCTGACCGAGAGCGACACCACAAATCCCACTGTCGACGAAGCGGTATCGACCTCCTCGGCCGCGCTCAACACCTGGGTCTTCCTGACCGGGGTCTATGACGCCACAGCCCAAAAAGCCTATTTGTATGTCAACGGGGTGCTCCAGAATTCGGTAGCGCACCCCGTCTCTTGGGACTCCACCGGTTATACGGAGATCGGCCGCAGTCTGTGGAACAGTACTTGGGTGGACCAGTGGGCAGGGAGCATCGACTCGGTGCAGATCTTCCAGCGCGCCTTGAGCGCATCCGAGATCACCCATATGTACAGCGGGTACAACTCCGGCACTATTAGTGCAGGCGTCAGCGGCGCCCTTCAGGGGGCCCAGCAGGGCCAGCAGTCCTCGACCGCGGTCGCGTTCAATGGCCTGGGCAATGGGTACGACCCGGTGCCGATCACCAACCCCAATCCCTTCACCGAGGAATGCTGGTTCAGAGCCAACGGGACGTTGGGCGGCGATCTCATGGGCTTTGCCTCTGGCCCGATCGGTACGTCAAGCAGCAGTTATGACCGCGTCGTCTACCTCGACAGTGGCGGTCACGTAACGTTCGGGGTTTACCCGGGCCCCGGGGAAACCCTCGCCTCACCAGGAACCTACAACGATGGGAACTGGCACTACGTCGCCGCCACCCTGGGCCCGGCGGGCATGGACTTGTACATCGATGGGGTGCTGGTGGCATCGAACACGTCCTACACCAGTGCCCAAAATGTGAGCGGGTACTGGCACTGGGGCGGGGCGGACTTAGCCAACTGGCCCAACGCACCGGCGGATTACGACCTGAGCGGCCAGCTCGACGAGATTGCCTTCTACAACAGCCAGCTCTCCGCTCAGCAAGTAGCGTGGCATTACAACGCGAACCACTGATCCCACTCCCGACTTCCCAGCTCACTCCAACACAAAATCGAGCGGCGGCGGCCTGCTCTGGTAAAGCTCGCCCGTGGGGCTGACCAGCTCCAACAACGCGTCGTCGCGTAGCGTCAGCTTCCAGCCTTTGTGCCATATGTGGTGGTGGCGGCTACAGGCCAGCACCAGGTTGGAGAGCTTGGTGGGGCCTCCCGTGGCTGAAATGGACCACGTGGTGGCCCTCGCACCAGTTGGCCCGACGGTCACAGCCGGGGTGGCGGCAGTGCCCGTCGCGCGCCACCAAGGCGGCCCAGAGGCTGTTGGAGATGGTGCGCGTGCCCACCCCGAAGTCGAGCACGGCTGAGCGCCCCGAGTAGACCAGGCGGTGCAGCACCGAGTCACAACTTGCTGCTTGTACCTCGTCTGGGGTCATCACCGTGCCATCGGCGCTGCGCCCCGGGCCATGGGCCTCCAGGTCCTCGTAGCGCACCAACACACCGACGCGGCTAGAGACGCGCCCAGGCACGCCTGCCTCATGAGCTGCCAGGTAGGAGCGGCAGATACCCACTAGGGCGTCGGCACGCTGTGCGGGGGCGCCCACCAGTTCGGTGCCCTCGCCCCCTCCGCTACGAGCGGCGTCTATGGCGGCGCTTACCACGTCGCCGT
>DASSZK010000083.1:0-15988 GCA_035702845.1 Acidimicrobiales bacterium | reverse complement strand
CGGCCTTTGAGCCGATGCGACACACCGGCCACAGTGGCCGCGAGCACCCCCGCCCATTCACAAAAGCCCCCGTCGGCGCGCACCGCCGCGCCGCTCGCCGTCCCGAGGGCCCGCAGCGGTACGCGGGCGCCACTCGCCTCGGACGGTTGCCCCCAGGTTGGGCCGGACCAACGGCCGCCTGCGTCGCCCTCGCCGGGCAACGCCTCAGCCGGAGGCGGCGCCGCGCTCAGCTCAGCTCGTCCACGGGAATGGGTTGCATGCTGGGCAGCTGAGGCGGTACAAGCTGGGGAGCCCCGGTGTGCGCGCTGGACGACGAGCTGACAATGGACTGCACCAGCCCCGCCATGAGCTCAGGGACGATGGCGGAAGGAGCCGCCCCCGGCTTGGCTATGAAGGCTCTGTTGGGCTTGTTCTCGGCCACCACCGCCAGCACCTCGGGGACCGCCTCGCCGAAACCGAACGCCAAGATGTTGGGCCGTCGCTGCCACTGCGGGTCCACCAGGCGAGCATGCGCGGCGCGCCAGTGGTCCTCAGCGTCGGTCGGCCTGCCGTCGGAAACGAAAAGCACCGCAGGCCGGTACCAGCGCTCTCCCGAGAGCCGGCCGGCGTGGTAATCCCCTTCGATCAACCTGCGGAGGTGGTCGAAAGCCGCGGCGTACGACGTACGGCCTTCGACCTGCACTAAGGGCATGGACGCGACGAGTGCCAGGTCGGCTAACGGGAGCACCGTCCGCGCCACGTCGCTGAAGGTGACCATGCCGAAGCGGACCACCTCCGCCACGGCAGGGTCCTGGCCGATCGTGGACAGAAGCTCGGGCAGCTCAGCGTTTACTTGCGTGACTGGTTCGCCGGCCATGGACTGGGAGACATCGAGGCACAAGTAGAACGGGAAAACGGCATAGCGCTCTTCCGTGCCTATGGGCTCGCTCGTCATCGTCTGCACGACGCTATCCCAGCTCCAGAGCCAAGCAAAAGGGCTCTCCCCTCCTGGCGCGCTGGAGCTTCACAGGCCGATCCAGGGGCTCACGATCATGCCGAAGAGGAATAAGCCAAGGCTTGCTACGGCCAGGTCGAGCACGACGACGCCGGCGAGCCGGCGCAACCCGTGTGCCCGCCTGCCCGGGGAGCGCAATAGCCGGGCGACAAGGCGATGGGTGGCACGGAACGCCGCCCAGCCGGCACGAACATAGGCCTTGGGCGGCGAGCCGGGCGGGACGCCGAACAAGCCTGCCGCCGCGGCGGTCCCAGCCCCTAGCGGCACAACAAGGGTGGCACCGCCGGGGCCTCGAGCGCTGCCCACGACGGGGCCCGTCCGGACCAGCTGCCACGTGGAGGCGACCCGCTGGCGCAGGACAGGCCGGACGCGCACGTCGGAGACCGTCGCCGGTGTGGGCCCGACCGGCCCCGGCACAGGCGCTGCGGCCGGACCAGGGTCGCCTTGAGCCGCCCTTATCGAGGTACCCAGCTCCCCGGCGCCAAGCGAACCGAGTAAGTGCTCCAGTTCCGAGACCCACTCGCCAGGCGCCGGCCGGCCCTTAGGGTCGGCCACCGAAAGGGAGCGCTCGCATAACGACCACAGGGCGGGCATGTCGGTGATACGCCTCCACGCCCTAGGAAGTTCGAGGTCCACATCGACCGTCGCACCCAGGCGCTGTCGAGCCTGGATTGGGAAATGTGCTGCACCGAGCACACGCAGGAAGATAATCCCCAGCAAGTAGCGGTCGGTTGCGACCCCAATGGGGTCACCCGGACGGCGCGCCGGGTCGTCCCAGTTGGGCGTGGCCGGGCGGGACGGCCCACCGGTGGTGGCCGGCCCACTGCGCCCGGGGAGCACGACAGCCCCGTCGCAGTCGAGCACGAAGACTTCCGGGACGGGCCCGTTCGACCAGAGGACGTTCTTGGACGACAGGTCCCCGTGCACAACGGCACCCATGTCAGCCTCGTGCCGCTGCCAGGCGTCGAGCAGGCGAGCCAGCGCATAAACAACTCCCGCCCGCTGCGCGGAGCCCGGCGAGGTGACGTCAACCCCATAAGAAACCGCCACGCGATCGGGATCCGAGCTCAAGTAGCTCAGCACCGCCAACCGGCGAGAACCGTCTCTATGGGTCACCCAGAACCTTTCGGGGGCGCGACGGCAGACAAAACCGAGTACGTCCCCATCCGAGCTCTCTACCGCGGCCAGGGGCCAAGCGGCGGCGGCCTTGACGCGGGCGGCCAGATTGGGCGCACGCGCGCTCAGAGCCCCCAGGTACCGGGTGGCCTCCTCGGCCAGAGCGCCGGGCCGGGGCTGACGCAACTGCTTGAATACCAGGTGATCGCTGCCTTGTTGGCCAGCGTCAACCGGTTGGCCAGCACCAATCGCCGCCACCTCGAAAACCCGTCCCTCTCCGCCCTCGGCCAAGAGTTGCCCGAGCTCGATCTGCGCCGGCGCCAAGACGCCGCGAACTAACGGTTCCCGGGAGTTCGCCATGTCCAACTGGTCATCGGGGCCGACTGGTCAGTAGCCGGCGGCCGGGTCCACTGCACCAAGGAGCGCCAGGCCTTGGCGCGCTCGCGCCGTGTTCTCGCGGGCACGCTCGGCCAGCAGAGGGGCCACCATCTCAGCCGTGTCAGCGCTGTGCGGAGTGATGAGGCAGTTCCCCAGGCTCCAAAGGGGGTGACCATCGGGGAGGGGTTCGGGATCAGTGACGTCCAGGGCGGCACCGGCGATCCTCCCGGCCGTCAGCGCATCCACCAGGGCGGGGGTGACCACGTGCCTGCCCCTGGCCACGTTGACCAAGAAGGCCTCCGGGCCCATGGCGCTGAGCTCCTCGGAGCCGATCAGGCCCTCTGACTCCGGGGTGAGGGAAAGAGCAAGGACCACTACCCGCGCCCCCTGCAAGGCGTGCGCCAGCTGGTCAGTGCCCACGACCCGCGGAGATCCAGGAAGCGGCGGGACAGCGCTGCCTTGAGCCCTACGGCGCACCACCGTGGTGCTCACGCCGAACGGCTCCAACAAATGCAGGAGCTCCGTTGTAATGCCGCCACCGCCGACCAGCGTAACCCTGGCACCGAAAAGAGTCTCACCAGCCTGCTTACCCCAGGTTCGCGCCTTGGCACGCTCAGGCAGGGCGCGCAGCAATGCCAAGGTGAGCGCGAGAGCGTGTTCGGCAACCGGCTTGGCATAGCTGCCTTTGGCGCAAGCCCATGCCAGGTCGGGACGAAGGTCGGCGCCGATAACCCCCTCAGCAAAAAACTTCTCAACGCCCGCCACCGGTAACTGGCACCAGCGCAGTTCGCGTTCACTGGTAAGGACCTGGGGGAGCCGCTCGGGGCCACTCAGCCAAATGAGGCCCTGAGCACCTTGACCGGGGCCCACGACTGTGCCTCCACCGCTTCGGACCGCACCGGCTATGTGCGGCGGTACCTCCGGGGCGACAAGTACGCGATATGGCCCTTCGCTCACCAGCCGGGGCGGGTGAGCCTGCGGTGACCCCAATGCGCCAAGCTGTCCCAAGCAGTTCCCTCACCGGCCACGGCCGACTCGATGAGGTGGCACATGAAGTTGTCATCGCCTTCCAGGGCGGTCCCGGTCGTGGCCGAGCCTATGGGGTGGCGCACGTCGACGCGCCAAAATTGTTCATCGACATGCCTGGATATCGAAACGTCCAGGACCTGTCGGTTGACTTGCACGCCACGAGTGGCGACCAGTCTTTCGCTCATGGCAAAACCCCCAGCAAACGGCTGCGACGCCGTCAGTCTCTCACTGGCAAGCGGCCTTTTCAAGGAACCTCCGCCAGATCTCCGCGCTAAAAGGGCTTCATTGCCACTAAGGGTGGGTGCAACGCCGCTAAAGCGGCAGATCGGGACGCCCCGCGCCTACCCGACGCCCCGCTCCATCAGAACTCGTCCAATGGCCAGAGCTCGTTCAATGGTCAGAACTCCGCTGGAGAGCCGGCTCCCTCAGGCTCCCTCCGCACCTCGAGCGCCGTGGTCGTCACCCCGCTCACGGGCACATCGAGGCCACTGTGTGGCCCAACCGGTCCGTCGAGGCGAGAGGGCCACCAGTTGAAACGTCCAAGCAACGCCACGGTGCTCGGCACGAGCAGGCTGCGGACCAGGAAAGTGTCCATCAACACGCCGACCGCCAGCCCGAAACCCATGTCACGTACCTGCGAAGAGCCCGGCCCGTTGCCCGCCTCGAAAGCCAGAACGCCGAAGGTCCCGGCGAGCACCATTCCGGCCGACGTGACAGTGGCCCCCGTGCGGCCCACGGCCCGCACTACGGCCACTCGCAGCGGGTAACTGCGCACCTCCTCGCGGACCCTGGTCATGACCAGGATGTTGTAGTCCTCGCCCAGTGCCAGCAGGAAGATGAACATCAAGAAGGGCAGGATGAAGGTGATCCCACCACTACCGCCTATGTCGATGAACAGCAGCGTCGCCAGACCGAGGGCCGCGAGGTAGGAGAGCCCCACGCTGACAATGAGGTACACGGGCGCCACGACGCTGCGCAGCAGAAGCCCTAGGAGCAGGCCGATCGCAAGTATGGCTACGGGGACGATCTCCATCATGTCGTGGCCGGACGTACCGCTCACGTCGTACACGGAGGCCGCCTGGCCGGTCACGCCGCTGTCGACAGCACCGGAAGCGCGCGCCGCTGCGCTCACAATGTCGCGGACCGCTGGTGTCGCGCTCATAGCGGCGTTCGTGCTTTGAGGTCCGACCGTGAGCTCAGCCTCCCACTGCACGACCCGGCCGTCACGCGTCACCAGAGGTACCAACGAGCGGTACGCGTCGTAGAGCACTGGCTCGAACTGGGAGCGGAGCGAGCTCGGCTCGGGCAGTGCCAGGGAGGCCGGGGGCCCGAGTACGGAGTAGAGGTGCTCGATCTCGGAGGGCGACAAAACTGAGCCATTGGGCTGAAGAGGGCCGACGAGCCTGGTGAACTCGCCCGAGCGCTCCAGCACCGCCTGAGCTCTGGCCAAGGGCCGGGCGTCGCGCCACACGGGGGTCTTGTACTCGAACACCAACTGCGCCGGGTTGGAACTGGAGGCTGGGAAGTGGGCCGCGATCTCGGTATTGCCGGTTGCCGCATCGGTGCCCTTGGGTGCATCGAGAACACCGCCGAACCCCGAGGAGTGGTAACCCAAAGCGGCCACAGACAGCACCAGGAAGAGGAGGGCCCCGCTTGCAAGAGTTAGCGCAGGGCGGCTCACCAGTCGCGCCGCCACACGCCCCCAAAGACCCTCGCCGCGGCTCTCGCCAGTTCCCGCCCCATCGGTCCCAGTCAAAGGGACCGTCCTGGCGGGCCAAAAAGCGGCCCTCCCGAATATGGCCAGGAGTGCCGGGAGGAGAGTGAGGCCGGCGATGAGCATGACGCAGACACCCATAGCCAACGGGATGCCAAGGTCGTGGTAGAGACCGAAACTGGCCAGTAACAGGCTGAGCAGGGCAAAAACAACCGTCGCCGCCGACGCCGTGATCGACTCCCCCACTCTGGCTACCGCGTGCGCCACGGCATCCGGCTGGCTGCGGCCGGCCTGCAATTCCTCGCGCGTGCGGAACACCAGGAACAAGCCGTAGTCCGTCCCCGCACCCAGGACGAGCACTATCAGCAACAACTGCGTGATCTCTGAGATACGCAGGCCTCCCTGCCCGAACAATCCAATGACCCGGTTCGACACGACAAGGGCAACCCCCGCCGGCGCCAGCGTGATCAAGGGTGCCAAGAACGACCGGAAGATCACCAGCAGTAGTAAAACGATGAAAACCAGGGAGAAGTCCTGTACCTGGCGGCCTGCTTTCGCAGAACTTGCCTGGCTGGCCACGTTGGTCGCAATGTCCCCCGCAACGTCGTAGCGAAGTCCGAGCGTCCGAGCCGAAGTAGAACCGTCGAACCGTTGAGCCTGACGCACCATCGCGTCTACGACCGGCTTCTGACCGGCAATATCAGCTGGCGCGACCCTCAAGACCGCGAGGACCTGAGCCGCCCTCCCATCGCGCGACAGCCCGCCAACGCGGGCGGAGAGGACACCTGGCTCACCCGCGACCTTCACCGCCTCGCTCTGTACGGCGCGGAGATCCGGGCCCACCAGCCCGCCCCCCCTTGTCCTTACGAATACCAGGTCGACAACACTGTGGGAGCCGGAAGTGCCGAGCAGGGGTGCAGCCAACTTGGTCGCGGCTGCGCTGGGTGCGCTGGTTGGGAGGAACTGGGTGTTGTCGTTGTTGACCTCACTGCCCATGGAAGGCATGGTGATGCTCGTGAGAACGGCCACCGCCAGCCACGCCACCAGCACCAGCCATCGGTAACGGACCGAGGAACGACCAATCGCCGAGAACAATCTTTCGCTAACGCTCAACATCGCCTCCAGGGCGCAGTACACGGCCCGTCAAGCAGGCACAGCCTCTCAAAGCAGGCACATCCTCTCAAAGCAGGCACAGCCTCTCAATGGGCCACAAGCTGCTCTGCGCCCCGAACGGCGGAGCACCTTGGAGCGTAATGTCGGCAGGCACCGGCGTAGCCTCAAGAGGCCACCATGTGACGAACATCGCTGGCCATACCGGCGCACAACGCCCAAAGCGAACAAAACGGCGGCCTGCAGCCGCCGTCGCGCCCGGGTGGCCTCAGGAGCTCTCTGCGTTGCCCGAACGGGAATTGCGCCGACGCAGCAGGACCAACACCAAACCGACGAGACAAACGAGGACCGGGACGGCAACCTTGTTGTTGGAGGTCGCCTTAGCAGGGACGCTTGCTGCCCCGTGCGCCACCTCGTGCGCACGGGCGCGCGCATTGTCCTTTGTCTCTTCTACCTTTTTGTGGACCTGCGCCTTCACGTCGGTCTTTTCGGCCAGAGCTTGGACCGTTTGCCCCAACTGCGCCCGCGTCTGTTCTATTGCTTCGCGGATTTCAGCTGCTTCTGAAGCCAAGCCACATCCTCCTTAGTGCTCTCCATCGCCTCTTTGGGGACAGGGGGCGAGCCCTTGCGTGCAGCAGCCGCTCCCGTGACGCCCAAGAAGGCGGCGCCACCCAGTAACAGAGCAGCCACGATCAGGGACGAGAGCCACCAGGGCAGCACGATCGCCAGCGCTATTACACACAAGGCGCAGAGCACGCCTGCGCCAAGTAGGGCGAGGACCGCAGCGGCGGCGAGCATGGCGCCCCCAGCCGCCAGCTTCTTGGCCTTGTCGGCCAGTTCGACGCGCGCGAGCTGGATCTCCTCGTGTACCAGAAGCGACAGCTCCTTGGACAAATCCCCAAAAAGCTCCGCCAGTGACTTGTCCTTGGCGGCTCGCTCGCCATTGACACCCTCTCGGGTGTTATAACCGTGCTCGCTTTCCCTCAGGTCAGCAACGACCGCCCCCCGGGCCACGTGCGGCGGCTCCCCTGTACTGGGCACCATATGTCCTTCCCGCCTCCTTCTTCGAACGCGAAGTGTTGCCTGCAGCTTTTACCCCCAGGCCACCACAGGTCATTCCTCCCCGTCCCCTCCGCCACCTTCCCGGGGCTGGTGGTCCACTTTGTCCCGGTTCGGCCTTATGCATGTGCTGAGACCTCCGCCGAGCCGTCAGCGGCGCCACTGTAATGCGGCCGGTGCCTCGCGGCGCATGCCGGGTATGGCAGAGGAATGCTCGACGGCACCAGTAGCGACAGCGAACAACGCCCGCGGGAGGAGCATCGTCCGGGTGTCGGCTCCAACCCCGCCACGGACCCCACCGTGGCGGAGCGAGAAGTTGAGGACGCCTTCTTACGCGTCGTTGACGAGGGCCGGCGCAGGATGTCGCGGCGGTGGACGTCGCTGTTGGCAACGGGAGCGGTCGGCGGCATAGACGTCGGCTCGGGCGTACTGGGCCTGCTGCTTGTCGAAGCTGCGACAGGCAGCAAGCTCCTCGGAGGCGTAGCCTTTTCTATCGGGTTCATAGCCCTGACCCTGGCGCGTAGCGAGCTGTTCACGGAGAACTTCCTGATCCCTGTTTCGACGGTGATCGCGCGCCAGGCGCGCACCCGGATGCTGTTGCGCCTGTGGGCAGGGACCCTCATCACGAACCTGCTCGCGGGGTGGCTGTTCACCTGGCTCATCATGCGCGGCTTTCCGTCGCTGTCCAGGACCGCAGTGCAGGCCGGGTACCACTACGTCCAGCTGGGGACGGGTCTACGGGCCTTCTGCCTGGCGGTCCTGGGCGGTGCCGTCATCACCCTAATGACCTGGATGCAGCACACCACGCCGGGACCGGTCGCAGGAGTCGGCGCGGCAATGCTCGCCGGCTTCCTCTTAGCCGGCGGCTCGCTCGACCACGCGATCGTGAGCTCGCTGCTGATGTTCGCGGCACTGCACACCGGCCATGCCCCGTTTGGCTATGGCCAGTGGGCAGTGACGGCCGGGTACGCCGCTCTGGGCAACATGGTCGGAGGGATAGCGCTCGTCACCGTGCTGCGCTTACTGCAGGTTCCTCACAGAGTGAAGCAGGAACGGGACCATCCGGCGCCCGGGGTGCCCATCGGCGACGGCCGCCGGGCGGAAGATCTGCACACCGAGGTGGCCTGAAGCCGGCCTGCGACGACCAGGGTGCTTGAGACGGCGCCCGACCAGTGCAGTGGGACTGCCAACGCGAAGTGCTGCTAACCTCGCCAGGGCAACCTACTGGCCAGCGAAATCCGGTGTGAGCCCGGTGCTGTCCCGCAACTGTCGTCCCGAAACCCCACCAAGGCAACGGGCGAGCCAGGTCGCCTGGCCCGTAGGAAGCGACCAAGCACGTCGAGGCAACGAGCTGGTCGCAGGGTTAGGTCTTGTCCGTAAGGGCGACCACCCTGTCAGCCAAGCATGGACCTCGGCCATAAAAGGAGGACCATGAGAAGACTGCTGGTTGCGAGTTGGTCGGTCATCGCCTTGATTGCCGCCCTAGCTTCGCCCGCCTATGCAACGACCGCCTCTTTACGCACTGCAGCTGCGAGCAAGGCCGCCACGCCCGAGCGCATCCTGAGCCTTTCCGCCAGTGCAACGCAGATGCTCTACACCGTGGGCGCCGGGCGCCAGGTCGTCGGAGTGGACAAGTACTCCATGTGGCCTGCCGATGCACCGCGCACGAAGTTCACCGGGTACGAGACGGACGCGGAGGACTACCTCAAGCTGCACCCGGACTTCGTCGTCTTCGGCTCTGCGAACCCGAAGCTAGAAGGCCAGCTGCGCGCCCTCGGCATCCGCACGTTGGTGCAAGGTCCGGCGACGACCATCGCAGGCATTTACGCCCAGATGGAATACCTGGGGGCCATCACCGGTCACGCCCAACAGGCCGCGCACGCCGTGGCCGCAATGCGCCGGGCCATCACACAGGAAGTGGCAGCCGCGAAAAACGCCGGGAAAGGCAAGAGCTACTATATAGAGCTCGACCCAACGTATTATTCCGCCACGTCACAAACGTTCATCGGGGCGGAGTTCTCGCTATTTGGGATGCGAGATATAGCCGATGGTGCGGCTCATGGCACGGACTACCCCCAGATAACCAAGGAGTACCTGCTAAAAGCCAATCCCGACTATGTGTTCCTGGCCGACACCGTCTGTTGCCAGGCCACCGCCACCAGCTTCGGGCACCGGGCCGGGTTGGCCATTCTCAAAGCAGTGAGGGACCACCACGTCATACCGGTCAACGACTCGGTCGCATCGGAATGGGGCCCCCACACCGTCGAGCAGTTCATTGCACTGATCGCCGGCGTGGTCAAGCGCTGAGGCCTCAGGTGCCATCTGCCGGCGCAACAAGCCCGGCTCCGCCGGTCCAGCATGGGAGTGCGGAGGGGCCACAGGGCCGTTCACAGGCCTCCCAGACGACGATGGACGCCAGAGCCGGCAAGTTGGCACCAACGCGCCTTACCTTTTGGCAGGTCGCGGCCGGCTGCGCTTTCCTGGCAGCGTCGGCAGTGGCCAGCCTGATGGTCGGACCGTTCCCGCTCGCCCCGGGAACGGTTATCGACGTCCTGTTCGGGTGGCTACCATGGCCCCACCTTCATGCCGCATCCCAGCTGAGCACCGCCATTGTCTGGCAGATCCGGGCGCCCCGGGTAGCACTAGCCATACTGGTCGGGGCCATGCTTGCGGCCGCCGGCGCCTCATACCAGGGGGTTTTTTCCAATGCGCTTGCGGATCCGTACCTGCTCGGGATAGCCGCTGGCGCCGGCCTGGGGGCCACTGTTGCATTTGTTTACGGTGGCAGCATCCTGGGAGCCGCTGCGGGGAGCGGGGGGGGCTTCGGCCTCATGCCGTTGGCTGCGTTCGCCGGAGCTGTGGTGGCGGTCATGGCGACGTTCGCACTGAGCCGCTCGCGGCGCGGCCCGCGAACACCGGCCGCCCTTGTGCTATCCGGCGTGGCGGTAGCCGCCTTTCTCACCGCTGTCCAAAGCTTCCTTCAAGAACAACACGCAAGTTTTGGGATGACGGCGCTTTACAGCTGGCTGCTCGGCAGCGTAGCCGCTCAGGGCTGGGGCCCGGTCCTGTCGGTCCTGCCCTACGCCGGGGCATCCGCCATTGTGCTCTTGGCATGCAGGCGCCTTCTCGACGCCATGTCACTGGGTGACGACGAGGCGACGGCACTCGGTGTGCACCCGCGCCGGGCCCGCCTGATTGTGATAGCCGCCGCCACCCTGGGCACCGCAGCAGCCGTCTCAGCGAGCGGGCTTATCGGCTTTGTAGGGATCATCGTGCCCCACAGCATCCGGCTCCTGGCAGGCCCAAGCTACCGGCGGATCGTGCCTTTGTCCCTCCTGTACGGGGCGGGTTTCCTCGTGCTGGCCGACCTGCTGGCACGCAGTGCCCTGTCACCACAGGAGGTCCCTATCGGTGTCGTCACGGCCATCACGGGGGCTCCGTTCTTCCTCGTGGTAATGCGCCAAAGCGGGAAGTTCGCATAGATGCTCGAGATCGAGGAGCTTTGCGTTAGCGCAGGCGCCGCCCGGCTCATTTGGTCGATCTCCATGACCGTCCCAACGGGGAGCTGGGCGGCCCTTGTCGGGCCCAATGGCGCAGGCAAGACGACGCTGTGCCGCGGGGTAACGGGCCTCATCGATTACCAAGGTAAAGTTCGGGTCGCAGGGCGAGATTTCCCTAGCGGTCGCAACGGTCGGGCAAGGGCCAAGGCGATTGCCTATGTGCCCCAAAAGCCCGTGCTGCCCCCCGCTATGGCGGTTACCGACTATGTACTGCTGGGGCGCTTCAGCCACCACTCTTACCTGGGGGCGGAAACGGCCCAGGACAGGAGGGTCGCTCGCGACCTGATGGAGCGCCTGGAGCTTGACCATCTCTGCCAGCGACCGCTAGGCCAACTATCGGGCGGCGAGGCACAGCGGGTCGTCCTGGCCCGAGCCCTGGCTCAAGAAGCCCCGCTTTTGGTCATGGACGAGCCGACAGCCTCTTTGGACTTGGGCCACGCGCAATCTGTCCTGGAACTGGTGGACGAGCTCCGGCGCGAAAGGAGCCTTACCGTCTTGTGGGCAGTGCACGACCTGACCCTCGCGGCGCAGTACGCCGCGACTTTAAGCCTCCTTTCGGCCGGGCACGTTGTTGTCGAAGGCCCGCCGCACCTCGTGCTGTCGCCTACCAACATCGACCGCTTTTTCGGGGCGCGTACTGAAGTCTTCCACGGCACCAGCGGTCCCGTGGTCGCCCCCGTCCGCCCCTTCGGAGCCAACCGAGCCCACCGAGGGCCCGCACAGGAACTGAGGACCAGATGACCGAACAGACAAGCTCGCCTGCTGAAACGACATCTACGGACGAGCCGCCCACAGAACACCCCCGCCGAGCCGTCCGGCGCGCACCTTCCGTCGTCCTGGTGGCGACCGGAGACGGCAAAGGCAAGACAACGGCCGCAATGGGGACGGCGCTGCGTGCGGTCGAACGCGGCTGGCCTGTATGCGTCGTGCAGTTCATCAAGTCCGGCAAATGGAGCTCGGGGGAACAACGTTCCCTGAGCCAATTGGGGGTGGAGTGGCACAGGCTGGGGGACGGTTTCACCTGGGACTCTGAGGATCTTGAACGCTCGGCGGAGCTCTCGCGCGGTGCCTGGGAAGTTGCCCGCGAGGCCATCATGTCGTCGCGTTACCGCCTGGTGGTGCTCGACGAGGTCACGTACCCGCTCAACTGGGGGTGGGTGCCAATGGACGATGTCACTAGATGCATAAGAGAGCGCCCGGCGGGCGTAAACCTCTTCCTGACCGGACGTGGTGCGCCCCAGGCCATTGTCGACATCGCCGACACCGTGACAGAGATGCGCAATATCAAGCATGCGTTCGACGCCGGCATCCGGGCCGCCAAGGGCATCGACTTCTGACGGCAGGGGGCCTGCAGTAACCGGGCATCTCCCCGACGGAGCGTTCGCTTTCCATTCACGCAATCCTTGATTTTGCGAGGAAGGTAGAGACTTCGAGGCGGCCACCCGGCAAGCCACCGGCTGGGGGCCCAATTACAACTTTTGCAGTCCCGGGTCGCGTTGGCGATATGCCCAACGGTTTACACGAGCCCTTGGTGGCCCTGGCCCACGCCGTAGGCGCTGCGTTGTCCGAGCTCGCCTCAAGCCCCCGGGACGGGGTCGCGGTGGCGCGCACCGGCTATCTGCGCAAGGTCCACACGGACCTCGCCGGGTCGGCAAGTGCGTCCCTGGAGGGCGAAGATGCGGGACCGGTGGCGGCTCTCGTGGTCTACACGGATGGCCTCGTCGATGCGATAGGTACCCTTTCGTCCCTATTGCGTGCGAAGTTCGGAGAAGGCGATTAGGCGCACCCGCGCAGGCCTACACAGGCGCCCGCAAAATCTGCCATGCTGTGCACCGTGTTCGAGCGCTTCGACGAAAAGTCACGCCGTGTAATGGAACTAGCGCGTCAACAAGCCCGCCAGCTGGGCCACGGCGCGGTGGGCCCCGAACACATCCTTTTAGGGATTGCCACCGAGGGCAACAGCGCCGCGGCAGCGCTGTTGCGCGACTGCGGCTTCAACCCGCTCTCCGGCATCGCCGCCATGGGCTGGAAAGCGATAGGTGCGGAAGGCGAAGCTGGAGAACCGGCGTCTTTCTCGTCTCCAGCCCGCACCGTCCTTGAGCTCTCACGCCGGGCGGCCTCCAAAACAGGCATGGCGTGCATCGGGACGGAGCACTTGCTCGGGGCCGCACTGGACGCCGGAGAGGGGTCGCTCAGCGCCACGCAACTTCTCCGGGCCGGTGGGGCCGAGCCAGACAAGGTACGCGAAGGCCTTCTCTTCTTGCGACCCCTCAGCGCCGAGGCCTCCGGGGAGACTTCAGCGGCTATGAGCGACGGCGGCCGGGCACCCGGCGAGCCGGCTCCGCTTGCGGTGCCGAAGCGCGACACGGGCCCCCGGTGTGCGCGCTGCGGCCGCTCCTTCGCCGACTTCGCCCGTTACCGCCCTGCCCGTGTCCCAGGGCAAGGTGTCGGTCGGGCGCCCGCACTCGTCCAGGTTGTCTTCTGCGAGGGCTGCGGCTGCGTCTACGGCACTACCCCGTTCCCTGTAGCCTCTGACGCTCCCGCCGACGCTTCACCCGATGGGAACGAGCTGCTCCAGAGGCCCAACCGGGTGGTCGCGGCCATGCCCGCCTCGCCGGCGGCCCAGGCCGGTATGCCTTGGCCCGCAAGTCGAACCCCCTCAGCGACGGCGGCCTTCCCCGCCGACCTGCTCGTTCCTACTTCACTGGCCGGCAACGACGAGGGCCGCATCGACCTGCGGTACGAGCCGAGCACGGAGCTACTGCAGGGCGATGTAGGCCCGCACAAATGGGCGCTACAAGCCGACTTCAAGGGCAACCACGGGTGGATGCGCGGTTCGGCCAACAGCGACGACGTGGCCGTGGCGTGGCACTTCGGTAGTTCGGACAGCCTCAGGCCCTCGGGCCGTGTCACCGGGCGCTTCGGCGACCAGCCGGTGGGCCTCGAGGGCCAGTTCCGCCTCGACCACAGGTTCATGTTCGACGGGGCTCCGGTGGAGGGCACGCTCGGAGGGCTATCTTTCCGGGCCGGCGTCTCGGCCGCTACGGGGGGGCTGGAACCTCCGGCCCGCACTGTCGTCGCGAGAGGTTTGCTTGGGGACACAACCTTCGAGATCTTCGCCACGCTGTCGCCGGGCGCGGCTCACCTACGGGGCTCCGTTGGGCGCGAACCGTTGAGCGTTGACGTCCACATGGACGGGCCTCGTGACCAACTGCACATAAGCGGCCACTACCAGGGAGAAACGCCTTTCCTCGCACTGCTAATTGGAGCGGTCCTCCATTTCGTGTAAGTTAGCCAGGGACGCCGAGGCCGTCCCGTGCTGGTCTTGCGGCCGCAACCGACCAGCCCTTTAGGTGTTTCGAGGCATTTGCACGGGTTCAGGTTCGCGTTACGGCGGTCGATACCTGCGTGTAGAAGGAGGACCACGGTTGGCTGAGCGCGAATTGCCTACCATGCCGGAAGTGGCAGGCGGCGATGGCTCCAGGCAAGAGGACCTGGAGAGCCTTTGCATGCGCAACCTCCTATCCATGCCCGGGGAACGGGTGTTCTTCAAAGACCTCCGTAGCCGGTTCATCCTGGTGAGCGACAGTTTCCTGGAAGACCAGGCCCATGGCCAAAGCGCGACGGACGTGATCGGCAAATCCGACTTCGACTTCTTCAGCGAAGAGCACGCCACGGCCGCTTACGTCGACGAGCAGAGGATCATCCAAACGGGCGAGCCGATCCTTGCCAAGATCGAAAAGGAAACTTTTCACGATCGTCCCGATGCGTGGGTCTCTACCACCAAACTGCCCCTAAAGGACGCGAACGGGGAGATAGTGGGCGTCTTCGGCATTTCGCGCGACGTCACCGCGCAGGTGCTGGCTGAAGAGGCCCTGGCACACCAAGCCCTTCACGACGCCGTAACAGGGTTAGCCAACCGGTTGGCGCTGATGGACCGTCTGGCTCAGGCTGTGCTCTCCCTCGAGCGAAACCCAGGACGGGTGGCACTGCTCTTCATAGACGTCGACGATTTCAAAGGGATCAACGACTCCCTCGGTCACGAAGCCGGGGACCGGGTGCTTGTTGAAGTCGCTCGGCGCCTTACACGGATATGCCGGCGAGGCGACACGGTGGCGCGCTTCGGGGGCGACGAGTTCGTCCTCCTGTGCAGTGCCCTCGACGACGACGACGATGTCCGCCTCATTGCAAGCCGGGTCGTACAAGCAATTAGTGCCAAATTCGTCGACGACGGTCACGACCTCACCGTCACAGCAAGCATTGGTGTTGCACTGACGGCGGACCCAACCACGGACCCGGGCCTTTTGTTGCAGCAAGCCGATATCGCCATGTACGACGCCAAGGGTGCAGGGCGTGACGGTTTCCGGATCTTTGACGGGGAGCTTCGTGATCGCGCCGTCGCCGCCCATGACTTCGATTCCGCTATCCGCCGGGCCATCGAGAACAAGGAGTTCTTCCTCCTCTACCAGCCGCTGTTCTCGCTGGACGACCAGGCACTTACTGGCGCCGAGGCACTCGTGCGCTGGCAGCACCCCGAGCGTGGCGTGGTACCACCGGTGGAGTTCATTCCCCTAGCCGAGGAGCGGGGTTTGATCGGGCTCATAGATTCGTTCGTCCTCGACGAGGCGTGCCGCCAATTGTCTGAATGGATGCGCAACGGATCCTGCTCTCGCGGCTTCACTGTGGCGGTAAACCTGTCGGGGCGCCAGCTTTCCGACCCACACCTGGTCGAGCGCGTGTCTTCGTGCATAGCGCGGCATCGCATCGCCCCATCCCAACTGTGCCTCGAGGTAACCGAGACCGCGCTCGTCGGCGAGATCGGCGAGGCAGCCACGACATTGGCCGCGCTCTCGCGTCTTGGCATCCGCCTGGCACTGGACGACTTCGGCACCGGCTACTCGACGCTTGCCCACGTGCAGCGCCTCAACGTCGACATCCTGAAAATAGACCGGTCCTTTGTGGACCAGATCGGGGCGAGCGACCGCGACCGAGAGATCATCGGCGCGATCACCGCAATGGCACACGCTT
>DASSZK010000023.1:0-6442 GCA_035702845.1 Acidimicrobiales bacterium | reverse complement strand
CCAGGGACAACGCCACTTTCGCCACACCCGAAGAGTGGGTCGGCCTGCCAGTACCCGACGGGGCGAGCCCGGTCCCGCTCGACCTGTGGCGTGACGAGCTCGTTTCGTGCCCGACCGAGCACAAGGTGGATGCGGCGTTCGACCTGGAGCGCAGGGCCAAGTCGGGCGACGCGCGCATACGGCTTGTGGAGTCGGCCAGCTGGGGCGATGTGTGGGCTGAGATGGCCATTGCCAGCTCGCTCGGTATCGCGGCGGCGGACCGTTCGACGGCGTGTTGGCTTTCGGTGGTGGCGGTGGCGGCAGAGGGCGACGAGAGCCAGACCGCTTACGGCTACAGCGTGGGCCGGTCGCCGTCAGAGCTTGATGCGGACAAAGCCGCCGGTGACGCCGTGTCCCGGGCTGTGCGCCTGCTGGGAGCCAAGAAGGCCAAGTCGGCCCACCTGCCCGTGGTTTTTGAGCCGCGTGTGAGTGCCCAGCTCATAAGCATGCTGGGTTCGGTGATGAGCGGTGAGATGGTCCTGAAAGGCACCTCGCTGTTCGCGGACCGCTTGGGCGAGCTGGTGGCGGCGCCCCTGCTCACGCTGGTGGACGACCCCACCAATCCCTTGGCGTTCGGGGCCTCGGCCTTCGACGATGAGGGCCTGGCCTGCCGCCGCAACACCCTCGTCACCGAGGGCCGCCTGGCGATGTTCCTATACGACACGACCACGGCGCGCCGGGCGGGGACGGCGTCCACGGCTAGTGCAGTGCGCGCCGGGTTCAAGTCGGCCCCTGGTATCGGGGCCCGGGCGCTCTTCGTGGAGCCGGGTGCTCAAAGCCCTGCTCAGGTACTTGAGCAGCTCGGGGACTGCTTGCTCGTCCAGTCCCTGAGCGGCCTGCACTCGGGGGTAAACCTGATCAGCGGGGATTTCTCCGTCGGGGCCGAAGGCGTCCTAGTGAACGGTGGCACTCCCGGCGCACCGGTCCGGGAGGTCACGATCGCGTCGAGCATCCAACGGATGCTCCAGGAGGTGGTTGCCGTGGGCAACGATGTCGAATGGTTACCCTCTTCCGCCGCCGGCCTCACGCTGGCCGTAGGCGACATGTCGATGAGCGGGGCGTGATGACGCGCCTCGAAGTGCCGCTGCACCACTACGTAAACGGCGCGGCCCTGGCCGGTCCCTACCCGGAGGGCTCGCAGAAGGCCCTCTTTGCCATGGGCTGTTTTTGGGGTGCCGAGAAGGCGTTCTGGCAGGTGCCCGGAGTTGTGGTCACTGCCGTGGGCTACACCGGGGGAAAGGTCCCCGAGCCCAGCTACGAGCGCGTATGTTCGGGCTCCACCGGGCATGCGGAGACGGTGCTTGTGGTGTTCGACCCGACCGAGGTCACCTACGAGCAACTGCTCAAGGTGTTCTGGGAAAGCCACGACCCCACCCAGGGGATGCGCCAGGGGAACGATGTCGGTACGCAGTACCGCTCGGCCATCTTCACTTTCGACGGAGCCCAGCTAGAGGCGGCGCAGTCGTCCAAGAAGGAGTACCAGGCCGTGCTCCGCGACGCGGGCTATCCCCACATCACCACCGAGATTGCTCCGGCAGGGCAGTTTTGGTTCGCCGAGGACTACCACCAGCAGTACCTGGCCAAGAACCCCAACGGGTACTGCGGCCTGGGGGGCACCGGTGTGTCCTGCCCGATCGGGACGGGCCTGCCTTCGGTTTGAGCGGGGCGGATTTGAGCGACGCGGCCGCCGGGAGCCCTTAGGCGCCCTACGCCACTGCCGTGGCGCTGGAGCCAGAACCCGAAGACCCGGATCCCGAAGACCCGGATCCCGAAGAAGACGAACCCGACGAAGACGAGCCTTCAGACGACTTGACCTTGGTGTCGGTGGACTTGGCGTCTGACGCTTTGGTGTCAGTGGAGGTTGGTGTGTCGGATTTGCCAGTCTCGGACTTCGCAGAAGCACCGGCGGTCTTGCGGTCGCTGCGGCTGTCGGTCTTGTAGAAGCCGCTGCCCTTGAACGTGATCCCGATGTTCCCGAAGACCTTGCGCAGCGGTCCCCCGCAGTTGGGGCACTCGGTCAGCGCGCTGTCCTTGAACGACTGCACGACCTCCAAGTGATGGCCGCAGGCTTTGCAGGCGTACTCATAGGTAGGCATGTCGGGGTTTCGGCCTTTCCGTTAACACTTGGTCCGTTTAACACTTGGTCGCACTTGGTCTGGTTAAGACTTGGTCCGTTAGCACTCTGGATGTTGCTCTGCTAAGTGTAGCCCGAGACCGGCCGGACGGAAGGCTGCGAGCGCCAGGCGGGCCCTGGTGGTCGCTTCTGCGCCCCACGTGGTGGGGCGGGGAGTGGTGCTAGAACGGGCGCCACCCGAGGAAGTTGCCGGCCCCTGGGTAGAGAACGGTTGCCTGTACCCGCAAATGCCATGTGGCCCGAGGAAGCTGCACTCCCGTGGCACTGGTGGCCCCCTAGGAGGAGATCGCCCGCATGGGCTACAAAGTTCGCAAGGCCGTCATACCCGCCGCCGGGCTCGGTACCCGGTTCCTCCCGGCCACCAAGGCCCAGCCCAAAGAGATGCTGCCGCTGGTGGACAAGCCCGCCATCCAGTACGTCGTCGAGGAAGCGGCCTCCGTGGGGTTGAGCGACATGCTTGTCATAACCGGTCGGGGCAAGCGCAGCATCGAGGACCACTTCGACCGCACCTTCGAGCTCGAGTACTACCTGGAGCAGGGCGGCAAGCTCGAAGAACTGGCTGAGATGCGCCGCATTGCCGACCTGGCCGACATCCATTACGTACGCCAGGGTGAGCCCAAGGGCCTTGGCCACGCCGTCTTGGCCGCGAGCGAGCACGTGGGGCGCTCCCCCTTCGTCGTGATGCTGGGTGACGACATCATGCACCCCCGCTCGGGGATCCTGGCGGGGATGCTCGACGCCTTCGACAAGCACGGGTGCAGCGTGATCGCCCTGAAAGAGGTCGAACCCAAGGACATCTCTTCCTACGGGTGTGCCGCCGTCGAGCCAATGGAAGCCAACCTGGTGCGCATTACCGACCTCGTCGAGAAGCCCGCCGCCGAGGAGGCACCGTCCAACCTGGCCGTCATGGGCCGCTACGTCTTCGTACCCGAGATCTTTGATGTGCTTGCCGATACCAAGCCGGGGCGCGGTGGCGAGATCCAGCTGACAGATGCCATCAAAACTCTGGCTGAGCGTCAGCCGGTTTACGGCTACACCTTCCGTGAGGGGCGCTTCGACGTGGGCAACAAGCTGGACTACCTGGTGGCCACGGTCGAGTTCGCCCTCGAACGCGACGACCTCGGCCCGGCGTTCCGCAAGTACCTCACCGAGCGGATGGCCCGCGACTCCTAGGTCCCGGGCCCGCGTGCCGGTCGAGCGCCGACCGGGTTGACCGCTCTCCCCCCGAAGCCCCCTACGCTGGGAGAAGAGTGGCTCGACCTTTGATGGACGGGTACGGGCGCCAGGTGCACGACCTGCGCATCTCGGTTACCGACCGCTGCAATTTCAGGTGCCGTTACTGCATGCCTCATGAGGAGATGCAGTGGTTGCCCCGCGCCGAGATCTTGACTTTTGAAGAGATCGAGCGCGTGGCCGGCATCTTCGTTTCCAGCTTCGGCCTCTCGTCGGTGCGCCTTACCGGCGGTGAGCCTACGTCGCGCGCTCATCTGGTGGGGCTTGTGCGCCGCCTCGCCCAGTACCCCCTGGAGCTGTCGATGACGACCAACGGCGCGACGCTGGACCGCTTGGCGCCAGGGCTGCGCGAGGCAGGCCTGGACAGGGTGACCATTTCCATCGACTCACTGCGGCCGGAGAGGTTCGCGACGATCACTGGCCGCGACCTTCTGCCCCTGGTCTTGCGGGGCGTTGACGCCGCAATCAGCTGCGGCCTGGCCCCTGTCAAGGTAAATACGGTCCTCGTGCGGGGGTTCAACGACGATGAGATCGTCGACCTTGCCCGCTATGGCCGCGACAAGGGCGTCGAGGTGCGCTTCATCGAGTTCATGCCCCTGGACGGGGCCGGGGAGTGGTCTTCGGGCCGGGTGGTCTCGGCAGCTGAGATCGTCGAGTGCATCGCTTCGGTGTACCCCGTCGAAGAGGCACCGGGCCGGGGGGCTGCCCCGGCTCGCCGTTACTCTTACACAGACGGCCGCGGTTCGTTCGGTGTGATCGCCAGCGTGACACAGCCCTTCTGCGGGGACTGCGACCGGGTCCGCCTGACGGCCGAGGGCCAGCTGCGCAGCTGCCTGTTCGCCGTCAAGGAGGCCGACCTGCGCTCACTGTTACGGGGCGGGGCGACCGACAGCGAGATCGCTTCGGCCATCGAGGCGGAGGTGGCGGCAAAGTGGGCCGGGCACGCCATCGGGCAGGTCAATTTCGTCCGGCCCGCACGCAGCATGAGCCAGATCGGCGGCTAGCCCGCCGGTTCTTTGGTCCACTGGTCGTGATGGCCTAGACTCGCAGGGTGCCCGAACGCGGTCTGACTCACATAGACCCCCTCGGGCGTGCGCGCATGGTCGACGTCACGCCCAAGGAGCCCACCCATCGCAGAGCTATCGCCCGTTGCCGGGTGCACATGCAGCCGGAGACGACGTCCAAGGTGGCAAGCAACGCGATCAGCAAGGGCGACGTGCTCGCTGTATCCCGCGTGGCGGGGATACAAGCGGCAAAGCAAGCCGCCAACCTGATCCCCCTTTGTCACCCCCTCTTGGTGGGGGCGGTAACGATCAATTTCACAATTGGTGACGACTTCGTCGAGGTGGAAACGCAAGTCGAAACGGTCGACCGCACCGGTGTCGAAATGGAGGCGCTTACCGCTTGCGCCGTGGCGGCACTGACGGTTTATGACATGTGCAAGTCATTTGACCGCAGCATGGTCATCGGCGAGCTCGCGTTGTGGGAAAAGACAGGCGGCCGCAGTGGTAACTGGCGGCGCGACGCGGACTCCAACACAGCGAGTGTTGCCAGCGGTACGGACAACGCTCGCAGTTTGCCCATAGAGGACGAGATCGACGGCCTCATCGGCAACGGCTCCAACTTGGGCGCCGACAGTTTTCGCGACAGCGAGCTTGACGGCCCGGAATATTGAGGCCGGTCCGGCACGGGATCCACCATCACGCCGCTCCCAGCGGCTACGGTTTTCTGAGATATCCGAGTAAGTCGGAGGGCTGGGGCGCATGAAAGCTTATGTACTGATCGCGGGACTGTGGGCGGCAGTCCTGGTCTACTGGCTCTGGGCTCGTCGCCCGAGCACTGCGGACACCGTGGGGTTGTTCCGCCGGGAGCTGGGTGTCCTGCGTACCGCTTCCCCCCAGCGAGTGGCACCGGCGAACCGGCTCGACCCCAACCGTCCTGTGCTGGGCGCGCGGGTGCCCGTAGGTAGCGCAGGCCAACCGGTACCTCTTGCCGCCGCAGCGGCCAGCTACCGGCGCATGGAGATGCGCAAGCGCCGGCGCGACGTGCTTTGCGTCCTAGCCGGCGGCTCGGTACTGACGCTGCTCCTCGCCGTGCTCACCGGGTCGGCTTGGGTGATAGCACTGCAGGTTATTTGTGACTTCGCCCTGGGAGGTTACGTCGCCCTGCTCTTTAGGGCCGTGGTTTCCGGCAGTAGCGCTTTCGCTCCGGCGAGCCGCCGTGATGGCCGGGTGGCGCGTCGGGTCGTCTCGACCCAGGCGCGGGAGCCCGAGCAGTACGACGAGACGGACTATTTCGCTTCGGCCGTACTGACCGGAGTGGAACATCCCCCGTTGGCGGCAAGGATGGCCCGGCGCACGGCTGCCCCCACCAGACCGGGTGCAGCCGTCACCGCCAGGGCAGCGACTGTGCGCCCTGCGAGTGCGAGCGCCGCCCGTCCCGATGGACGCCAGCGCCAAACGCCGGCCGCCCGGCAGCATGGTGCGGCTTCGCCTGTGGGCCGTCACTCGATCGGTGGCCGTTCCCGAGTGGACTACGACCTGACGGCCGAGGGCCGGGACGTGGATGTCCGCGACGCCGTTGTGGCCTCCACATACGGTGACTTCGACGACTACGAGGCTTTGGCCATAGCCAACTAAGCAGCCGGCCCGAGGGTCCCGTGCCACCTCGGCGTGCGGGCTGTCGAAGAACCGCACCACGAGCGCGCCACACTGGAGACCTATGGCACTGAGCGCATCTCCGGCTTTCGAGAAGCGGGCCCAGCCGATGCTCGACGTGCGCGGGGTTTCGGTGTCGTATGGCCGGTTGCAGGTCCTAAACGGCGTCAACTTCAGTGTCGGTGCTGGCGAACTCGTGGCCCTGGTGGGTGAAAATGGCGCCGGGAAGTCGACACTGGTGCGCTGCGTGGCCGGGGACATGTCCCCGAGCTCTGGCGAGGTCCAGATCGCCGGGTCGAGAGTGCGCTCAAACGCGGGGGCCGCCGAAGCAGGGTTGGCCGTGGTCTGGCAGGATGCTGCGCTTTGCGACAACCTCGGA
>DASSZK010000411.1:0-4469 GCA_035702845.1 Acidimicrobiales bacterium | reverse complement strand
ATGCCACTGTCCGCTCCGGCAAAGCGGTGGCGCGGCTTTTGCTGGCCAAGAACCCGGCTGGTTGGTCCGAGGTCTTCGACATGCTTGGGCCGGCCGGGACACCGGTCGTCGTGGCGATAAATGCCCGCACCGCCGACGGGCACGACCCCTCATGGCTCTGGGACGTCCCTTTTGAGCGGCTGAGCGGGCGCACTGTCGTGGCCACCGGGGAGCGTTGCCTGGACCTGGCCGTGCGGCTGCACTACGCCGAGGTCGAACATGTAGTGGAGCGCGATATCGCGGCGGCGGTGCTGCGCCACGAGGGCGCAGTGGACGTGGTTGCCAATTACACGGCGTTCCACCAGCTGCTCGCTTCACTTTCTCCCGAGGGGAGAACCGGGGGCGGTGGGTGGCGAAGATGAGCATCGATATAGCCCTGCTTTACCCGGAGTTGCTCGGCACCTATGGCGACAGTGGTAATGCGACCATCCTGGCCCAGCGCCTGCGTTGGCGCGGCTACGAGAGCCGGGTGCTGACGTTTAATGCAGCCGGCACCGTCCCGTCGACCTGTGACATTTACGTGATCGGGGGCGGGGAGGACCTCCCGCAGGGCCTGGCTGCGTCCAAATTGGCAGATGGGGAGCGGCCTTTGCACCGAGCTGTGGACCAGGGAGCGACAGTGCTTGCTGTATGCGCCGGTTTGCAGGTGCTTGGCGAAAGCTTCGTCGGGCCTGACGGGCGCGAACAGAGCGGCCTCGGCTTGCTCGGTGTGCGTACCAGGCGCACTAGTGCGCCCAGAGCAGTAGGGGAAGTGGTCGCCGAGCCGGAGCCACTCTTTCGCGACCAGGGGCTGCGGACGCTCACGGGGTTCGAGAACCACGGCGGGGTAACGGATCTTTGCGACGGGACTGTGCCGCTGGCGCGGGTACGGGTGGGTACGGGCAACCTGGACGGGACTGTCGAAGGGGCCGTGAAGGGCAAGGTGCTCGGGACTTACCTGCATGGGCCGGTCCTGGCTCGCAACCCGACGCTGGCGGACTTGCTGTTGTCCTGGGTCGTCGGCGAGCTGGCCCCTTTTGACGACAGCGAAACCGCTGCCCTGCATTCCGAAAGGTTGCGCCTCGGCCCCGGGGAGCGACGTCCCTCAGAGCCCCCTGCCTACGCCAAGGTCGCCACTCTTGCCCGCCACTACGTGTCTCGCGCTCGCGCGTTGACCGGCGCGCGACAGCGAGCCGCAAGCGAGCGCTGACGGTGCGGACAAGTCTTTACACCGACCGCTACGAACTGACGATGCTCGAAGCTGCCCTCAAGAGCGGCCGCCATGAGCGCCCCGCTGTTTTCGAAGTTTTTACCAGGAGCATCCCCGACAGGCGCCCATGGGGGGTCTTCGCCGGGCTCGGTCCGCTGATCAGCGCTATCGAGGATTTTCGGTTCGGTGAAGAGGAGCTCGAGTGGCTCGAGAGTACCGAGACTGTTGGTCGCGATGCCCTTGAGTGGCTTGCCGGTTACCGGTTCGGTGGCGACGTCCACGCCTACCCCGAAGGCGAGCTGTACGGGCCGGGGTCGCCGGTGCTCATTGTCGAGGCGCCGTTCGCGCAAGCGGTGTTATTGGAGACACTGGTCCTGAGCCACTTGAATTTCTCTTCGGCCGTGGCCGGTGCGGCCAGCATGATCACCTGTGCTGCCGGTGACCGGCCGGTGATCGAGATGGGCAGCCGCCGCGTCGACCCCGAAGCCGCCGTGCACGCGGCCCGGTCCGCCTACCTCGCCGGGTTTGCCAGCACTTCGAACCTCGAGGCAGGCCGGCGCTACGGGATCCCGACGGCCGGCACGGCCTCCCACGCGTTCGTCCTCGCCTACGAGGACGAACGGGACGCGTTCCGTGCCCAGGTAGACGCTTTTGGGCCTTCCACCACTTTGCTGGTTGACACTTACGACATACAAGAGGGCATCCGACGGGCCGTGAGCACCGCCGGAGCGGCCTTGGGGGCCGTGCGTGTCGACTCCGGCGACCTTGGCGTCGAAGCGGTCAAAGCCCGGCGGTTGCTTGACGAACTTGGTGCGCCCGGGGCCAAGCTGGTGGTTACGGGCGACCTTGACGCCCATTCCATCGCCGCGCTCGGCGGGGCGCCGGTCGACGTTTACGGGGTCGGCACGAGCGTCGTGACTGGGATGGGTTTTCCGACCGCTGGTTTCGTCTACAAATTGGCGGCGATCGGACCTGGGAGCGGAGCAGGGCCAATGCGGCCGGTTGCCAAGCGCAGCGCAGGGAAGGCGTCGTTCGGCGGTCGCAAATGGGCGTGGCGGGGACGGGTGGCGAACGGCGAGGAAGGCTGGTGCGACTTCGTTTCCACCTCGGACCAAGCGCCGCCCGGTGCTACGCCCTTACAGGTCCCGGTCATATCCGGTGGGCGCTCGGCCTCGGTCCGCGTCCTTGTGGAGTCACGACGCCACCACCTCGAGGTCCGCCAGCGGGTGGGGACTACCAGCGAACTGGGAGTTGTGCGCCTCTAACGACTGTGCCTCCAGCAATTGTGCGCCTCTAACGACTGTGCCTCCAGCAACTGTGCGCCTCCAGCAACTGTGCGCTAGTTCATCTATTTCTCAGCAAGCGGCATCGACGCCCCTCCCAGGCACGGCGGTACCGTGGGCACATGAAGTACCTGCAGGGAAAACGGGCACCGTTCGTCGTGCCGGCGGCGGTGGTGCTGGCCATCGGTGCGGGGGCGGCGGCTCCCGTGGCCAGCGGGGCTCCGGCGCCCCCCTCTTTGCCGAAGACGACCCCTGAGCAAGTCGTCGCCCAGGTCCTCAGCGCCCAGCCACCCGAGCTGACCGGCCAGCTCAACTGGACGGCCGATCTCGGTTTGGGCGACCTGACATCTGCAGCCGGTGAACTTGGCGCCGGAGGGGCGGGTGGGGCGTTCAACCCCCTGTCGTTGCTGAACGGCAGCTACCAGGTGGACGCCTGGCTCGACGGTGCCAAGGCGGAGCACCTGGCGATGAGCCCGCAGCCCGGACAGGAGCTCGACTTCGTGCGCAACGGCAACCAGGCTTGGACTTGGGACAGCTCGACGCTCAAGGTGCAGCACTTCACGTGGCCGGCGCGCCGCGGGTCGGGCGGCACCGTCCCCAGTTCGACCACGGTCCCCACCTCGGTCCCCGAGACGCCACAGCAGCTTGCACAGCGCATACTCACCGCTGTGGGCAAGTCGAGCACCGTCGACGTGCCCACCACCAGGTGGGTGGCCGGGATCGCCACCTACGAGCTGGTCCTGACCCCAGGGGCGGCCGGCTCGATCGCCTCCGTACCCAACTCGACTGTGGACCACATCGCCATCGACGTCGCCGGCCGTGGACCTCTCGCCGGCATACCTCTCCAGGTGGCGGTCTATGCCAAGGGCCAGGCGTTGCCTGCGCTGCAGCTTGGCTTTGGGCCGGGCCTGCAGACGGGCGCACCTCCGCCGAGCGAGCTGACTTTTACCCCGCCCACTGGTGCTACCGTGGTCAACCACACCTTGGGTGCCCATCAGCGCTCACGCCAGGATGGGACGGCGGGCCAGGCGAAGATCCGGTCTAAGTGGAGCGGCAGCTCGGCCAGTGCCCCGACCACGATCGGTTCGGGGTGGGACGCGGTATGCACCGGGACCACCTCGGCACTCGGCAACCCGCGCTACCGCCAAGCCCTGGAGGCCACCACCACCTTGGTGACCGTCGGCGGCCAGCAGGCGCGGCTGTTCTCCAGTGCGCTCGCCAACGTCCTGTTCGTTCCAGGTGGCCGCTACTACGCCGGCCTGGTAACGCCCGGCTTCTTGGAGGCGACAGCCGCCAAGGCGGCCGGCGCCTGAGCTCGACCGCTGTGGCCCTCGCTGCCCCCGAGAGCCACCTGGCCATAGAAACCAGCTCGCTCGCCAAGGTGTTCGGCGGGCGCCCCGCGGTTGACGGCATCGATTTAGCCGTGCCGGTCGGCGCCACCTTCGGCTTCCTCGGGCCCAATGGGTCGGGAAAGACGACGACGATCCGTATGCTGCTCGGGCTGATATCGCCGAGCGCGGGCGGTTGCCGCCTTCTCGGGCGGCGCATCCCTGAAGACGTGATGTCGGTGCTGCCCCGGGTGGGTGCTCTGGTGGAGGGGCCTGCCTTTTACCCATGGCTGTCCGGCCGGGACAACCTGGAGCGCTTTGATGCCATGGGCCCGAAAGGCAGCTCCGGTACCCGGCGGGCGCGCGTTGACGAGGCGCTGGCGCGAGTAGGCCTGAGTGCTGCCGCCACGAAGAAGTACAAGGCCTACTCGCTCGGGATGCGCCAACGCCTGGGCCTGGCAAGTGCCTTGCTCGAGCCCCGCCAGCTCCTTGTCTTAGACGAGCCGACCAACGGTATGGATCCCCAGGGCACCCGGGAGATCCGCGGGCTCGTCCGTGAGCTTGCCGCAGAGGGCACGACGATCTTTTTGTCCTCGCACCTGCTGTCGGAGATCGAGCAGATGTGCACGC
>DASSZK010000368.1:0-2130 GCA_035702845.1 Acidimicrobiales bacterium | reverse complement strand
CTGCCAGAAGGTGGAACACCAAGTCGGCAGCCTCAGAGGTCACCCGCTCGGGGTCCCTTTTGGTGCGCCCAAGCTCCAGGCAGACTTCGAACGCCTCCTCCATGATCTTGCGCTGCACGAGCTCGGGGTCGGCGAAGAGGGTGGCGGAGTAGGAGCCTTCCGGCGGCTGCCGGCGCCTGTCCTGGAGGACGGCCTCCAGCTCTTGGATCGTCATGCGCCCTATCTTCGCACGGTCGCTGGCGCGGCCTTCTCGGGCGGCTGCCCTTTGGTAGCGCGGGCGGCGTAACGCGGTTCAGGCCCCAGGCTCACAGGCACACCGTCGCCTGGGGGAGAGGGAGAAGCTGCCCCCTAATGAGAGAGCCAAAGTGCCCCCGCGGGAGAGGGACAAAGTGCCCCCGCGGGAGAGGCACAAAGTGGCTGTAGCTTTGCCCCGTGGCATTCGGCACGGGGACGATGCTCGGCTACTACCGGTTGGAGCGCTTGATAGGCCAGGGCGGCATGTCCGATGTCTACCGGGCTTACGACGAGCGGTCTGGAGCCGCGGTGGCCGTGAAGTTTGTCCGAAGTGCCGACCCTCAGCTCGCCCGCCGGCTCGCCCTTGAAGTCAAGGCGCTCGAGCGCTTCGAGCACCCGGGCCTCGTGCGCCTGCTCGACAGCGGGATCTTCGAGCAGCAGCCGTACATGGTCATGGAGCTGGTGGAAGGGCCCACCCTGGCCCAGTTGCTGCAAGGCGGGCCCTTGACCCCTGCGCACACTCGCCGGATCGGGCTGCGCCTGGCAGACGCGTTGGCCTACGTCCATAGCCAAGGCATCGTGCACAGGGACGTGAAGCCCGGCAACGTGCTGCTAGACGCCGCCGGCGACGCCCACCTGGCCGACTTCGGGATCGCCCGCCTGGTTGACACCTCGACCATGACGGTTACGGGCACGACGCTGGGCACGGCGGCGTACATGGCGCCCGAACAGCTCGACGATCATGAGGTCGGCCCCACGGCCGATGTCTGGTCACTCGGTGCCGTACTCGCCGAGTGCCTTACCGGGCAGCGGCTGTACCCAGGGTCGGCCACGGAGGTCATGGTGCGGCGCCTGCGCTCCCAGGTGAGCGTGCCTGCGGGGGTGCCGGGGCCCTGGGGCTCGCTGCTGGCGCAAATGCTCGACCACGACCCCCACCGCAGGCCGAGTGGTGCTCAGGTCTTCTCCGCGCTGTCTTCTCCTGCTCTCTCTTCTCTTGGCCTCGACCAGTCGCCGGTCACCGCAGCGGCCGAGTTGACGCGCCCCGTGTGGCCTTTGGCGGCCGCCGGGGGCGCCGCGCTCGCTGGCGCAGCGGTCGCCGGCGGTACCGACGCTCGGACGTGGGTGGACGGTGCCCTCACTCCTCCCGCTTACGTGGGCGCGGAGCCTGTGACCTTCCCGGCGCCCATGCGAGGGCTCCGGCCGGCCCGCTCACGCCGGGCGAGGGCATGGGCAGTGCTCGCATCGGCGGCCGTGGTGGCCGGAGTTGGGGGAGCTGCGTTGTCGCTGGCTCTCGACCACAAGCCGGGTGTCTCGGGCGGTCGGGCCGCCTCCGGCGTCACCACGAAGGGTGGAAAGGGGGGGCGCACGGCAGGGAGCACGGGGCCCGGTACCGTCGCTTCGTCGGGCGCAGCCAAGGGCACAGCCACCACTTCGACCACAACGCCTACTACGACGGGTACTGGTGCTGTCGCTACCGGTGCGGTCGCTGGTGCCCTGTTGAAGTTGGACGGCGACCTGGCTGCTGATGTGCTGGCGGGCTCGCTGGACAACGGCGTTGCTCGCTCGGTGCAGTCGTTGGCCGAAAAAGCAGCGCTCACGGCAAGTTACGGCGCTACCGCGGCGGCAAGCGCAGATCTTGTCTCTGCCTCCGGCATCGTCCGCTCGGCTGTGTCCAACCCAGGCACCGCCCGGCAGTTGCTACAGGACTTGTCGTCGCTGTCGGCAGCGCTCGGCGCAGCGCCCTCTGCTCCGGGGCCGGCACCGCCACCGGCGGACGGCCACGGGCACGGGGACGGATTTGGTCACGGTCACGGGCATGGGCAGGGCCAAGGGCAGTGACATCGGTGCCGTCGGGCGGCCAGGCCGAGGCGAGACAAGGGCCGGGTGACTGAAGGG
>DASSZK010000241.1:0-14776 GCA_035702845.1 Acidimicrobiales bacterium | reverse complement strand
GGACCTGGCCCACGACCACGAAACGACCAGGCGAGCTGGCCGACGGGACAAAAAGCAGCAGATCCGAGAAAGAAAGATCCGACAGGATGCTCCAGGAGCCCACGAGGCGCTGGAGGTGGTCCACTACGCCACCCTCGATCCGGGCCCGGTCTCTGAGCAGCTCAGGAAGGGTAGCCATCAGATGGGTTGCGGGGCGGGTGACCAGATGTGGCCGCCAAGCGCCAGGACTCCACCTAGGTCGTGGACGTCCTCTTCAAGCTCGGGCACTTCGGCCAGGATCTGCGCAACGCGAGCGATCTCCGCCCTTTGCCCTTCCTCGCGCTTGGCCACTACCGAGATGTTATTGAAATTGGTGGCCAGCTCGCGCAGTACCCGCTCCACCAGGACCGGCCCATGCTCAGCGAGCGCCGCGTCAGAGCTGCACAACCTCTCTGCCAGCCCGGCGGCGTCGGCACCCAGCCGCTCGGCCTCGGCCGCTATTCCCTTTTCCAGGAGGTAACGGGGCAGGACCTTGTTGAGGACCACTCCCCCGAGGGCCAGTCGGCGCGACGGCAACAGCTGCATGAAAGCTTCGGCCTCGCGGACCGGGACGGTTTCGGTAGTGGTCACCACTACGAAGCTGGTGCGATTGTCGCCTAACAGCCGCTGCACTTCCCTCGCACGGGCGATAAAACCATCTGAAAGCGTCTGGAAAAGAATAAAAAATTCGGCTATCTCTTCGAGGAACTGCGAGCCGAGGACGCGGTCTGCCACGTAGTAGAAGGGTTTCGCCGCGACGTCCACAAAACGGCTGCGGTAGGGCACGGCCAGGAGACGTAGCAGGCGGGAACTGAAGAAGTCAGCCATCCTCTCGGGCGCCAACAGGAAGTCCACGGCGTTGCGCGTCGGCGGTGTGTCCACCACAATAAGGTCGTAATTGCCCTCCGAATGCAGTTCGTAGAGCCTCTCGACGGCAATGTAGTCGTGGCTTTGGACAAAGCGTCCCGATATGTTCTGGTAAAGGATGTTGTCGAGTATGCGCCGCGCTGTCATGGGGTCCGGGGCATGCCGTCGCACCAGGCGGTCCCAGCTCATCTTGGTATCGAGCATCTCCGCCCACAGCTCGCCGCGCGGGGAGGCGCCCGCAGGCCCGAAGGCGCCCGGGGGCACCTGCTGGGCACCCTGCGCTTTGGAGTCCAAACCGAGAGCCTGGGCAAGCCGGCGGGCTGGGTCGACGGTGAGCACCAGTACCCGGCCTCCCTGGTGCACGGCGGCCATGGCGGCAACGGCGGCCGCCATGCTGGTCTTGCCGACCCCCCCCGGCCCGCACATGACCAGGATCTCCTTGGCTGCAGCAAGCGCCTCGATCGTGGGCAGTCGCGCCTCGGCCGGGCTCACAGTTCCGGGCTCACAGTTCCGGGCTCACAGTTCCTTGGCTCCCTGGTTTTCGCTCACTGGGCTCCGGCCTCAGTTCTCCAATTCGGCAGCCAGGGCGGCTGCCACCTGGCGAGTCGAGCGCAGGCCGTACGAGCGCAGGAAAAGGTAGGGCACGTAGAGCAGTTCGGGGCCGCCGGCCATCACTGCGGAGCGGAGGCGCTCGAGGTGGGCGGCCCGTGAGCGCCGGGTCCGCACCATGAGCCGTGCCGCCTCCAGCAGGGGCTCGGGCGGCCCGTCGAGCTCGGTGCCCAGGACAGAACGGGCAGTCGCATCCCCAAGCGCCTCGAACACCTGCTCCTCGCGGCTGGCGAACAGCTCGGGCAGGACCCGGTTCACCACGATGGCCGCCAGGTCGACCGTGGTCTCGGTTTTGAGCCTGTCCATGAGCTCTATCGTCTCGGTGACGGGCATCTCCTCGGGGGTGGCGACGATGACGGCCCCGGTGGTGGCCGGGTTGGAGAGGATGTCGAGCATCCACCCCGTTTGCTGGCGCACGAGGCCCACCTGCACCAATTTGTTTATTGCCTGAGGTGCGGCCAATTGGCCGACGATGTGGCCCGTGGCAACAGCGTCGACAACCACGATGTCGTAGTGACGCTCACGGACCTCCCAGCACAGCTTGCCGACGGTGACGATCTCGCGCACACCCGGTGCGGCCGAGGCGACGAAGTCGAACATCCGGGCGACGGGACCGGCTACGGCGGCTCGCGGCAATCGCAGCTGCAGCGAGAGGTACTGGCGCAAGGACGCTTCGGAGTCCATGGACATGGCCCACAGCCCCTGGAGCACCTCCCGTTCTTGGAACTGGGTCGGGCCGGTTTCGAACGCCGACGCCAGGTCGCCTTTGGCGTCGACCTCGCACACCAGGGTGCGTTTGCCTTTGCCTGCAGCGAGCAACGCCAAGCCGGCGGCCACTGCCGTCTTGCCGACACCACCCTTGCCCGTGACGAAAAGGAGCTTGCGGTCTAAAAGATGGACCAAGGCGGCCGTCCTGTCCCGGCACCGGCACCAAGGCGGGGCCGGGCTCGAGCCTGCCGCCAGGCGGGGCAGCTAAGAGCCCCGTCAGGGCGCGGTGCCGTGGCGGGTTTGGTCACACAGCAGCGCCGAAACCGACGCGCCTTGTCTCCGCACCACTGTCAAGCTCGATGTAGGCGAGCTTGGCCGCGGGGACGCCCACCCTTCTCCCCCGCTTGTCGGTGAGCCAAAGCATGCCAGAGCCCTTGGTGACAGCAGCCTCGACCTTGGCCGCCAGCTCGTCGGCGCTGGTGTCGGCCAGCTCCACCTCGATCTCTCTGGGCGCCTGCGTTATTCCGATACGGACGTCCATGCGCTTTTCTCCTATTGGGTCTCGGTCAGGCTCGCGGGCCATGTTACGGTCACCGGAGGTCACTACCGTAGACGCGGTGAGAGCTCCTGAGAGCGCCCGCGAGGCGGCATGGAAGGCGACCATGTCGGGGACGATCCTCGAGGCGGGGCCCGTGCTGGCACACGGCGATGGGGCCCGGGTCGTCGTCGGCGACAACCTCCCCTTGCGGGCAATGGACCGCCAGGCGAGGGAGAACGCCGAGGCGAGCCTCCTGGTCGCCGGGGCCACGCTCTCCAGTGGTGCCGGCGCGCGGGCACGCCCCGAGGACCCAGACCCCCTTCGGACCTGCTTCGAGCGCGACAGGGACCGGGTGCTGCACTCGAGTGCTTTCCGCCGGCTGGCGGGCAAGACCCAGGTGTTCGTGTTCCCCAAGGACCACCAGCGCACCCGCCTCACCCACGCGCTCGAGGTGGCACAGGTGGCTACCGCCGTGGCGCGGGCGACCGGGCTCAACGTGGCGTTGACCGAGGCGATCGCTCTCGGCCACGACTGTGGGCACGGCCCGGGTGGCCACGCCAGCGAGGAGGCGTTCGCCCCCTACCTGGAGGGCGGGTACAACCACGCCATATGGGGAGCCGAGGTCGTCCTGGCACCGCTCAACCTGTGCCAGGAGACCGTTGACGGCATCCGCAACCACAGCTGGTCGCTACCCAGCCCGCGCACGCCGGAGGGAGCGGTGGTCAGCTGGGCCGACCGCTGTGCTTACTGCGCGCACGACCTGGAGGACGCTGCGAGCGCCGGGATCGTCGATGTGTCCCAACTGCCTGACGACGTGTCGGGTGTGGTGGGCCGCCGTCGTAGCGAGCAGCTGCGGGCGTTCGTAGGCGAGCTGGTGGACTGCATAGTGACCACCGGGCACATCGGTATGCGCCAGCCCTTTGCCGGCGCCCTGGCGGCGCTGAGGGCGTTCAACTACGAGCACATCTACACCCGGCCGAGCTCGGTGGCCCAAGGTGACGCCGTGATCGCCGTGCTCAGAGCCCTGGTGGACTACTACTGCGAGA
Source organism: Acidimicrobiales bacterium (assembly GCA_035702845.1). Taxonomy (GTDB): domain Bacteria; phylum Actinomycetota; class Acidimicrobiia; order Acidimicrobiales; family Palsa-688; genus JAJZMF01. The sequence goes on along the minus strand of DASSZK010000241.1, from coordinate 10,990 downwards.
GCCCTTCGCGTTTGCCTCCCGGCGCTGCCGAGGCTCCCCTGGCCCTGCCCGCCGAGCGCTTACCCGCGCCGGAGCGCGTCTGCCGGGCGATCACTTATGTGGGCGGGATGACGGACGCTTACGCGTTCGACACCGCAGTCAGGCTTCTCGGCTGGGACCCGGCGAAGCTACCGGTACGCCAGCACTGATCTCGTCGTGCCAAGCGGGGGCATGCAATCTCGCCCACCCGTGGCTGACCTTGCCGGTGATCATTGAGCGCAGCGCCGCCGGGTGAACCAAGGCCATGACGATGTGGCCGGCAACGGCTACCACCAGTAAGTAGGCCGTCAAGTCGTGGACAAAAGTCGCACCGGTACGCCAGGAAAGCGGGAAGTGCTGGTCCCAGTGCATGACCGAACCGGTGGCCAACATCACGACAATTACGCCGCCCGTAAATGCCGCGTTGAGTTTTTGGCCGGCATTGAACTTGCCTACCCGAGGGCGCAACAGCGCACGGCGCCCCCGGTGCAAAAGGGTCGACAACCAGATGCCGTCATCCTGGGACCAGCGGTTGAGACGGCCGAGATCTTCGCGCAAGGCCCGGCCCCATGGGCCCGCCAGGCTCACCAGTAAAGGCAAAGGCAATGCCAAACCGCAGTACACGTGGATGTCGGTCACCAGGACGCGGCGCCCGACGAGGCCCACCAGGGCCGGGACGTAAAGGGCGGCTCCTGTGAATATGAGCACCAGGAACAGGACAGCGGTGGCCCAATGAGCCGTCCTTTGCACACGGTCAAAACGTACGACAGGACCGGCGGCTTCAGGACAGGCGAATTCAGGACCGGCGGCTTCAGGACCGGCGGCTTGAGGAGGGGCTTCAGGAGATAGGTGCATCGCTGCGGCCGTTACTGCGCCCAACCCAGGCGTCGACGTCGTAACCGTAGTTTTCCCAGTAACCGGGCTCGACCCTGTCCACGACCGAGATCTCCGACAGCCACTTGATGGACTTGTAGCCGTACATAGGGGCCACATACAGGCGCACCGGGCCGCCGTGCTCCCGGGTAACCGGTGCGTGGTACATCTCGTAGGCGACCAGCACATCGGGGAGGCGGGCTTGCTGGAGGGTGAGGCTCTCGGTGTATATGCCGTCAAATGACTTGAAGCGCAAAGCCTTGGCGCCTCCGGCCACGCCCGCAGCGTCGAGGAGGTCGGACAAACGGATGCCTGCCCAGCTGACGTCGGGGACGCGCCATCCGGTCACGCATTGGAAAGGCTTTACCAGCTTGGTCCTGGGCATGGCCTTCAGGTCGGCCAGGCTGAGGGTGAGCTCTTTGTGTACGAGCCCGCTGACCTTGAGGCGGTAGCCCGCCGGCTCGATGGGGAACCCGCTCGTGACCGTGTAGTACCGGAAAGAGCCGCCCCCCGGCACCAAGGCGGCCAAGCCACCGCCCCCGCCGCCCCCGGAGGAAATGGAATTGGCGATACCCCGCGACAGCGGGGCTCCGAACAGCGTCCCGGCGGCACCGAGCCCGAACATGGCAAGCACGACCCGGCGCCCGACGGGCTTTTCGTCTCCCCCTGGTCGCTGCCCTTGCACGCATCCATATTCGCAGTGGCGAGCGGGAACGGATGCGCGCCCTGCCCTGTTTAACGGGTGCGGCTAACGGATGCGCAGCTCCTGGCGCACGACCCGGCTACGGCCGAGAGCACTGATCGCCTCGGCGAGGGCGACGAACGCCCGGGCTGCAGGCGACTCGGGCGCCGCCACAGTGACCGGCCGGCCCACGTCGCCGCCTTCTCGCACAGCCGGCTCCAGGGGGACTTGGCCGAGGAGTGGGGCCCCGAGCTCGTGCGCCAACTGCGCGCCACCACCACTGCCGAAGATCTCGTAGCGGGTGCCGTCAGGCGCTGCGAACCAGCTCATGTTCTCTATAACGCCGCGCACCGGGAGGTTCATCTTGCGGGCCATGTAGGCGCTGCGCTGGGCAACTCGCCGCGCGGCGGGCTGGGGGGTCGTGACCACGTAGACCTCTGACGCCGGCAGGTACTGCGACATGGACAGGGCCACGTCGCCCGTCCCTGGCGGCATGTCTATGAGAAGGAACTCGGGATCGGCCCAGTCGACATCGGTGAGGAACTGCTCGAGGGCCTTGTGCAACATCGGGCCGCGCCAGATGACCGGCTCGTTGTCGGGGACGAAAAAGCCCATCGAAATGACCTTGACCCCGTAGGCCTCCGGAGGCACGACCCGGTCGTCGCGCATCTCGGGCTTGGCGTCCAGTCCGAGCATCGCCGGTACGGAGAAGCCGTACACGTCGGCGTCCAAAAGCCCAACGCGGCGTCCCGCCTGGGCCAGGGCCACGGCCAGGTTCACGGTCACGGACGACTTGCCCACGCCGCCCTTACCGGAGCTGATGCCGATCACCCGCGCCTGTGACTCCCCGGTCGAAAACGGGTTGGCGCGACCCTCTTCGTGCCCGAGCGTTCCTGCCACAGCTTTCATGGTAGGGCGGTACCCCTCACGAAGGGAATTGCCGTGCCCGCACTCGCGCCCGAACCGGGGCGCGCCCGGAGGGATTAGCGGGCTCAGGGCGGGCGGTCGACAGGCCTTGGCGAGGGTACGATTGCCCGTGGCCCAGTCGACCCATACGGAGCCGACCAGCGGGGCCTCGCGCGACGCCGACTTCTCGGCCCTTGTCGCCGCCGTCACATCGGCCTTCGGCGACCCCACCCGCCGGCGGGTCTACCTCTTTGTCCGGGAAACGCCCGGCGGCGTGACGGCCTCCCAAGTGGCTGAGCACTTTTCGCTTCACCCAAACGTCGCCCGCCACCACCTGGACAAGCTCGTCGCCGGCGGCTACGTGGAAGCAACCAGCGCACGCGCCATCGCAGGTGGCGCGGGTCGACCGTCCAAGCGCTACCGGGCAAGCGGCCCGGCGCCGCTGTTGGAACCGGCGCAACGCTCCGCCGACCTCGACGACCTGCTGCTCGACCTACTCGAGGGAGCCCTGGCGCTCCTGCCCGCCAGCACCGCCGAAGAGATGGCCGAGCGAGTGGGCTTCGCCTACGGCACCAAGCTCGCCGCCCGGCTGGGGCGAGCGGAGAGCCTCACAACTTCGCGAACCGCCCTGCAGGCCGTGGCCGACGCGCTCACGGCACACGGGTTCGAAGCTCATGCCGAAGGCAGGGGGAGGCTGGTGGCTCTCATAAAAGACGCCTGCCCCATTTTCGACGCCGCCTCGCGCCACCCGGTCATCTGCGCCGTGGACAGGGGAATGGTCAAAGGCATGCTGAGCAGCCTGTACGCCGGCGATGCCACTAGGGCGGACCTGTCTGGCGTCCAGTGGTCCTCGCGCGCCCACGGTGACGAATCCTGCATGACCTGCTTGCCCGCAGGGGCCTAGACCCGGCAAGATCACTGGGTGACACAGACCGAGCAGCGACAGGCCAGCCCCATGGAGCCAGGCACAAGGGTCAGCCTGGAGTTCCCCGAAGCCGGCACCTGCGTAGCGGTCGTGGTGTCCCTATCCGACGCATCGGTGGTCCTCGACCTACTCGATCCCCTCCCCGAGGCAGACGTGCACGCCGGGGCACCGCTCGAGATGTTCATGCCCCGCAACGACGGGATTTTTTACTGGGCGTGCGCCATGAGCGGCGAGCCCCGCAATGAGCGCGCGGAAGTGGAGCTGCTCGGGCCGCCAGTCTTCGTCCAGCGCCGTGTCGCTCACCGCGTCGAGGCGGGCGTGCAAGCAGAGGTCCGGCGAGCTCACGCCTCGAGGCGGGGCAAGGCACACCAGATGCGGGTAGTGGACCTGTCCAGAGGCGGGATGAAGATCGAAGGCGGGTTCCAGGTCAGCACGGGCGACACCCTGGAAGTCAGCTTCGAGGCCGGCGACACTGTCGCCATCGCGTGCCGGGTGGTAATGGCTTACCCGCTCGGCGAGGGCAAATGGGCCGCCCACCTGTGCTTCCTCGAAGGCCAGCGAGAGGCGCTGGAAGTTGTAGACACTTTCATCGCGCGTCGTATAAAAAAACTTTCGTAGTCGGTCCATCCGCTAACGCGGCAAGCCGAGAAGGGCGCTTCAAGCTTTTAGGCCAGTTCTGCCGATACTCCCTCAGCAGAGCAGGAACGGTGGGCGGCCCCTAAAAGGGCCGAGGCCCCAGGGCTCTACGGACCGTCGTCGAAAGCGCCACCAGTCGCCTTCGACTTCCGACAGCGAGGGAGAATATGACGTCCTTGGCCATCAGCGCCGGAGCTGCAATCGCCGGTCCATTGGAAGCCGGTTCACGTGTGGGCCTGCAGATGCCCGCTGGAGGTACCTGCAAAGGCACCGTATTGTGCTGTGACGGTCGCAACCTCATCTTGGAGTTCGACGAGGAGATCGCCGAAGGGTCGTTGGAAGAAGGTTCTGTTCTCGACCTGTTCCTGTCGCTTTCATGGGGCATGTACAAGTGGATTTGCATCGTCAGTTGCGAGCCGGGCGAACGCAAAGCCGAGGTCCAATTGCTCGATGCGCCGATGTTCATACAGCGCCGCCTGGATCCCCGCGTGGGGGTGGGGATAAGCGCCACTGTCCGGCCAATGCGTTCGGACGACGTGGGCCAGCCGTACCAGGCGGTCGTGGCCGACCTCTCACATGGAGGGCTCAAGCTCGAGGGGGCACGCCAGCTGCGGGCCGGCGACGCCGTCAAAGTCACCATGGAGCTGTCGGCCACGCTCGTTTCCCTGGTCGGCGAGATATCGCTCCTCGGGCGCGTGGTTATGGCCTACCCGAGCCGCCATTGCAACGACTACGGCGCCGTTGACGCCCACGTCAGCTTCTTCGACGGCCAGGAAAAGGCCATCGAAGCCGTGGACCATTTCGTGGCACAGCAGCTCAAGTGCCGGGTGCGGATCTGAGCAAGCTCACCAACGCTGGTAGGTCATGGGGCTCGAGCCGACGATCCCCGCATAGCGTTCGGGCCGCTCGAAGATAGAGCGCACGGCGACACGCCCGGGGCCGGTAAGGCGCAACCAGATGGTCCGGTACTCGTAGCTGCGCCATGACAGCCCGCTAGTGCCGGGGTACTCGGCGTGCAACTGGTAGCTCACCGAGGTGTCGGTGTAGACAAGCGAGCCCGGCTGCACGAGCACGGCCTGGCCGGGCGCCAGGTCGCGCACAAAAAGGTTGCCTGGGCAATGCACCAGCAACAACCCGGGGCGGTCGCCGGGCGCGACGAACATGTCGAGGAAGGGCCCCAGTGGGTACTCGTACTCAGTGTCGTCGCCCTTGCGGATCTGCAGCCATACCGGCGAGTTCTGCCAGGTGAACTGGACGCCGTCGCTCAGAGCCAAAAAGGTGTGCTCTCTTACGACAAACCCGGCCCCTGGGGGGATCGGGAGAGCCACGACCTCACCTGGCCGGTCCTCGGAAACGGCGACACGCCCCGGGCCGCTTGCCCTCATGAGCACCATGGGCATGCCGGAAAGGGCCCGGGTGAAGAAGGAACCCTGGGACCACGGCTCCAGGGAGGCGCCGGACACCCACAAAAGGCTGTGGTGGGAGAACACCACGCCTTCGCCCGCGCCCAGGGCGAAATCGGCCACGGGCACCAAGGCTCCCTCGATCTGGCAATGAGATTGGCCGAACTGCAAACGGGCCATGTCCCGGACCGCAGGTTGCTCGACCCAGCCTGAGTCGGAAACCGCCGCCTTTACGTCGATCGGGGCGCCGCAATTCGGGCACGAAACCCCGCTCGGGTCGGATGGCAGCCGGCAGTACCGGCAGATGTAGTTGCTCGAAGTCGGACCGGCCACTGCGCTACTCGCTGGCGTGGTGGTGGTACATGGACTGGATGCCCACCCGGCCAGGACCAGTCATCTCTGCCATGTACATGCCGTGGTGGAACAAACCTGTCCGGACGTTGAGCTGCGTTGCCTGCATGCGGACGCTTGAGTCCTTGTACAGGTACCCGCCCGGTTCCACGAGGATCTTTTCCCCATCCGCCAAGGTGCGCTCGAACACGTTGCCGTAGCCGTGAAGCAGGACCAGGCCCGGCTCTCCGGCGGTTACGAACCGGTCGAGGTACATCCCGCTACCTCCGTGGATGATGTTTGCCAGCCCTTTGATCCGTTCGAAGCTGTAGCGCACGGTGTGGCTGGCAGCCAGGAAGGCGTGCTCGCGCACGTCGACCTCCATGCTCGGGTGCAGCACCAGCGTGACGATCTCACCCGGAGCGTCCCGGGAAAAGGCGATGCGCCCGGGCCCTGCTGCCTGGGTGATGACATAGGGCATGCCGCCGAGGGACCGCTTCAGACCTCCGCCCAGGGGGTAGACCCCGACGGGGACGCCTTCTTCTTTCCACAGCATCGTGTGGTGCTCGAAGATGACACTGTCGCCCGAGGACAAGGCGATCTCGGCCACCGGCACCAGCTCGCCTTCCACCTGGCAGGTGCTGTTGGAGAAGTGGAACTTGGCCATGTCCCGCAGCCGGGGCGCCTCTCGCCACCCGGAGTCCGACACGACGTTGGCGACGTTGAGCGGGGCCCCGCACGTCTGGCAGGTCGTCGTACCCGGTGGGTTCTGGGAGTGGCACCACTGGCATTCGAGCCGGTCCATCTCGCCTCCTTGTCCTGTGCAGCTGTGCAGCTCTTATCTGTGCAGCTCGGATCTGTGCAGCCTGTTCGTTTGCGTAGCCGTTGCGTCTTCAGCTTTGTTCCTGGCGCCCGGCGGCTCTGTTCCTAGCCCCGGGGTGGCTGGGGCAGCCTCGCTCCCGAGGCGCTCGTCAGGCATCATTGCGCATGGCGGCGCCCGGCGCCAGAATCTCTTGGGTGGCACCCACGGAGGTGGTCGACCTTTTTGCCGGTGCCGGCGGGCTTTCCCTCGGTCTCCAGATGGCCGGCCTGGTCCCGGTGGCCGCCATCGAGTACGACGCCGATGCGTGTACCACATACCGCCGCCACCATCCCCACGCGAAGGTGTTCGAGCAGGACGCGGCGACGGTGGATTACGGGTCGCTACGGGGACAGGTCGCCGTAGTGGCCGGAGGGCCGCCCTGCCAGCCATTCTCGGTAGGCGGCAAGAGGCTCGCGGCCGACGACCCCCGCAACGGGGTGCCCCAATTTGTCCGGGCAGTGAACGAGATCCGCCCGGCCGCGTTTGTCATGGAAAACGTGGGTGGCCTCGCTCACTCGACCAAGCGCGAGTACTTCGGCTCCCTCGTCGAGCAGCTTTGTGCCGCCGGCTACGAGGTCTCGTGGAGGGTCCTTCAGGCCGCGTGCTTCGGGGTACCCCAAAACCGTTCGCGCCTTTTCTTGATAGGCATGCGTGGGCGCACCTTCGCTTGGCCGGCGCCGGCGCTTGGCCCGGGTACGACCGGCCCTTTCAGGGCGTCGGGGAGCGTCGTCTCCGCCGTGCCCATCGGTGAGCCCAACCTTTCGGGGGTGACTTACGCCCGCCGGCCATCCCTACGCCCCAGCCCCTACCACGGCCACCTTTACAACGGGGGCGGAAGGCCGATCGACCTCGCAAAACCGGCGCCCACCCTGCTCGCCAGCATGGGAGGCAACAAGACACCGTGGGTCGACGCCGAGGGGGTGGCGCCGGCATACCACGCCCACCTGCTCGCAGGAGGTGCCCCGCGTTCGGGGTCGGTGCCGGGGGCGCGGCGCATAACCGTGGCCGAGGCGGCACTACTGCAAAGCTTCCCGGTCGGGCATCTCTTCGCCGGCACCCGGTCGAGCCAGTACCGCCAGGTCGGTAATGCGGTGCCTCCCTTGCTGGGTGCGGTGATCGGAGAGGCGTTGGTACGCCAGTTGTCGGGGCTTAGTGGGCGCAAGGCCGGCTATTGACCTGCGGGCGGAGCCCGGCATGGACATATACGCTGACCCGGGTCGTAGACGCCCCCGTTGTAAAGGTCGTGGTCAGCTGCTGGTAGCCCAAGGGCGGCGGCGCGCTCGCCCTCCAGCGGGCAGTTTCTGCGCCGCCGGGGACGAACCCCGCAGGTGACTGCTTACGACGAGTTAGCCGAGCAGTACGCCGTCATGCTCCCCGATCTTCGGGCCGAGTCGGCGCTCGAACTGGCAATGTTGTCAACGTTTGCCGCTGCGGCCGGGCAGCCGGACTTGGGCCCCGTCGCCGAGCTGGGCTGCGGGACCGGCCGAGTTATGAGCCATCTGCGATCTTTGGGATTGGGCATGATCGGCATGGACCTGTCGCGGGGAATGGTCAGCGTCGGCCGGCGAGCATATCCCGGTGCCCATTTCGCACTTGGATCGATCGCTGCCCTGCCCTTCGCCGGGGGCCACCTTGGGGGGATCCTGGCATGGTATTCGACCATCCACACACCAGCCCCCGACCTCCAGCACGTATTCCACGAATTCGCTCGAGCCCTGGCGCCGGGCGCTCCCTTATTGGTCGGGTTCCATGTAGGCGACGAAAACCAGCCTAGGAAGGTCACCTATCCCAACGGTGTCTCGCTCACCGTATACGACCTTGACCCGGCCACCGCCCGGTCCTTGGCCGTGGGCGCCGGCTTAACTGTGCGCGCCGAGCTTATGAGAGCCCCGGAAGGAAAGAAAACGCGCCCTAGAGCTTGCCTCTTGGCGACAAAATCCGCGCGTCGAGTATGAGCACGCAGTGGCCTTCACTGTCCAACTGGCCTCCAACCCGCTTCGCCGAGTGGCGCGCTCGTTCACGCCCGGCGCGCCTAGTCGATAACGTCCTGTTCGTCGCCGGCGCTGCCCTGATCGCAGTCCCTCTTGGCGATGCTGTCGGGTCGTTCTGGCACAACAACGTTCTTATTTACCCGGCAACACTCGAGCACCTCGAGGTCGTGCTGATCGTCCCAACCTGGTCCTGGGCCCTCATCTCGGCTTGGATGGTCGGCGGCCTCCCCCGCCACCGGGAAACGTGGTTGCCCCGGGTACGGCGGGCATCCGCTTGGCGGCGGCGTGCTCCGTGGATGACTACGTTCGCCGTCATCTTCGTCGTAGTGGTCACCGGCTTTGTCCTCGGGGCATCGAAGGGATCGCTGCGGATCCTGCCCGGCGGCGTCCACCAGGTGTCGACACTGGACATGAGCTCAGCGCGCTGGACAACTGTCAGCCCAGCGGGGTACCAGAAATGGGCCGCTCGCTTCATCAGAGAAGACGCCCTGTTTGCGCTGTACGGGTTCATGCTCGCCGGTTTCAGCGCGACGATGTGGCGCCTGCGGCACAGGCTGGCCGAGGTATCTCGCCAATAGCAGGGGGCCAGGCAGTGGCCGCCCTCGCCTCGCCCCGCCCCTTCCGACTTGACACTCGAACACCTGTTCTTGTATCGTGATCTAACGGCCTCGTGACCGGGCTTTCGGTCTCCCCAACCGACGTCCACAGATGTGACGCTCTGGTTGCTACTTCGAGTTCTCGTGCCATGGGCACGGCTGGAGCATCGTCGGAAGAGGTGAGCCGCCATATGCAAGAGCGCCCAAGGGCCGCTAGCAACGCCGAGCCGGTAATGGCCCCTCTGTTGGCCCTTTCGGCCGACTTCCGCACTGCCTTGGCTTCGTTCGACCCCGCTTTGGTGCCCGGCGATACATGCGCAGCGCTGGTCGAGGAGCTCGCCCTTGTAGGCAAAGCATGCGACGCGGCCAAAGCCCGCGCTGCAGCACGAGCCGCCGCGTGCGGGGCTCACAAGTCACGTGGCCACGCAGACGCGCCCGGATGGCTGGCGGCCGTGAGCGGGACTACGACAGCGGAGGCAAAAGAAGCAATCGAGGTCAATAAGGCGCTCAATGACCTACCCGCCACAGCTGAGGCGCTCGCCAAGGGCGAGGTGTCCATGCGCCAAGCCGTGGAGATCGCGCATACTGAGCGAGAAAACCCAGGCAACGAGGAGCGGCTTCTCAATTTGGCGAAGCAGTCGGGTATCAGCCCCGTGCGCGACGAGGCGCGACGCCTGCGGCTTGCTGCCTGCAACCCCGAGGATTTGTCCCGCCGCCAACGCGAGGCACGCTATTTCAGCCACTGGGTCGACAATACGGGCATGATCAAGTTCGAGGGAGCGTTGCCACCGGTCGAGGGCACCGCCTTCGTCTCACGCGTGGAACGCCTTGCCGCCCAGTCGCGCCGAAAGGCGGCAGATCCGGAGCACTTCAAAGCTCATGCTGCCGACGCGCTGGTCTCGCTCGTGCTCGGGGCACCCGAAAACCAAGGTCATACCCCGGCGCGTTCCGAAGTCGTGTTCCTATGTGACCTGGGAGCCTTCCGTCGCGGTCATGCTGAGAGCGACGAGCCGGTCCGCCTTCTCGGTGGCAGCCCCGTCCCGGTCGGTGTCATAAACGCCGCCCTGGACGACGCCTTCGTGAAAGCAATCCTGTACTACGGCAGCGAGATCAATGCTGTGGCGCATTTTGGCCGGCATATCAACGAGCAACTTCTTACCGCCCTCAAGCTCGGAGCTCCCCCTACCTTTGAAGGGGCGGTGTGCGCTACACCCGGCTGCGGCCGGCGCTTCGGCTTGCAAAAGGACCACATCGTACCGGTCGCTGCCAAGGGAGAGACCTCGTACGCCAACCTCCAGTACCTCTGCTACCACTGCCACAGCGACAAGACAGAGCGGGACCGCAAAGCCGCTAAGGCACCCCCACCCCTCGAGTTGGGCCCGGCGGAGTTGTAACCAGAAGTTGTGGGTGCTGGACCTGAGCAAGGCCGCGACGTACCCTCCAAGTTGAACCAACAACGAGCCTGCCGGGTGACGCCCGCCAGCGCCAGGTGACGACGGGGCGCCGGCATAGTCGAGGTCAAGCCCCCAAAAGGTCGATGACTGCCGGGAGGCAGAGCACTACCGCTCGCTCATCCTGATGCCTACATGCGCAAGTCCCTCAAGGTGACCGAGGCTTGCCCGTGCTGTAGCTGCGGGGACTGTCTACCGGGGACTTCAGCCCTGCGCTCACTGAGTTCTGCTCCTCGGAAACACGGCTGGACGTTGGTTCGGGCTCACGACGGTCACGTGCCATTCGTGTCAGTCGCGGGCCGACGACAGCCGCGTGG
>DASSZK010000317.1:0-3624 GCA_035702845.1 Acidimicrobiales bacterium | reverse complement strand
GCGGATGTGGCGCGCGCTGCGGTCGGGGTCGACGGGCAAGAGGGCCGCCATGCCCTCGGGCACGTTGGAGAAATCGATGCCGGCATTGGCACAAACAAAGCCGTGCAGCGTCTCCGTAATGGCCATGCCATCACGCTCGCGCAACACCCGGCGGCTTTGCGCTTGTACGAGCTGGGACCGAGCTGCGGGGTCGGCGGCGTCGCAGCGGACGAGGCGCCCTTCCGCCTTGGACACGACCTTTTGCGTGATTACCAGCACATCCCGTTCCTGTAGCTGGGCGCACGCCAGCACCAGCTCTGCGATCTCTGTACCGGCAGCGACCTCTGGCAACCCGGTAACGGGCAGGAGGGATATCAAGCGCCCAGCACCACACGGGCCAGGGCGGCGGCCTCCTCAGGACCGGACATCACGGTTGGCGCCACGATGCAGCGCATCCCGGTCTGCTCGACACTGGCGCGCAGGCCCTCGTCCGACTCGTCGATGACGAGCGTCGAAGCGTACGGCGCCCATAGCCGAGCCACACCCGCCACGGACGGTTCGTGACCGAGCTCAGCCAGCATCCGGTCGGCGGGCCCCTTCAGAGCCCGCCCAGCGACGATGGGCGAGACCGCGATGACGTCGTCCCGGCGGCGGGCAACGCCGGCAGCTATGCCCGGGACGGCCAGCACGGGCCCGACGGACACCAATGGGTTGGACGGGCAGATCACCAGGCGCTCGGCTGAGGCGATGGCCTCCAGGACGCCTGGAGCGGGCTTGGAAACCGCTACACCCTCGAAACGCAGCTCCCGGACGGGCACCGAGTGGTGCAGCCCGACGAAGTACTCCTGGAAGGCCACATCGTTGCGGCTCCATTGCCTCTGCTGCAAACCGCCGAAGCGGGTCGGGACCGGCTCGGCCAGGCTGACAACGGTCCTCACCGGGTCGTCCGACATCGGCAACAAGCGGTGGGCCAACCCGAAGTGCTCGCAAATCTCCCCAGTTACGGAGCTGAGCGTTGCGCCCGCAGCCAAACGCCCGGTGCGGTAAAGGTGGGTAGCCAGATCGCGGTCACCGAGGTTGAACCAGCTCAGACTGCCCTTGCCTCCGGGGCTCACGTCCTCGAAGCGAGCAAGTTCGGCCATCACCGCCCACGACTCTCCGGCCAGGCCCCACCCCGTGGCCGGATTGGACAACCCGGCCAGGGTGTAGGTGACAGTGTCCAGGTCGGGGCTCACGTACAAGCCGTGCAAGACGGTGTCGTCGCCAGTATTGACGATGGCCGTCAGCCGGGCGCCGGTGGCCGCCAGGCCGGCCAGCATCTTCGCCGCGCCAACGCCGCCGGCGAGGGCGGTTACGTGCTTAGCTACGGAGCTTGGCATGAGGGCGCCACGCCGGGGCGATATCGGACCGGCGCGGGTTTGCCTGGTCCCGAGGAGAAAGTACCGGAGCGTCCACGCCCCAGTCCGCGGCGATCTCCGGGTCGTCCCAGGCCACGCCCAGTTCATCGGCTGGGTTGTAGTAGCCGTCGACCAGGTAGGTGATGGTCATATCGGTGAGCGACGCAAAACCGTGGGCCACCCCCGGCGGTATGAACACGCCGATGGCGTTGTCAGCGTCGACATCCAGGCTAAGCGTGCCCCCGTCCGTCGCCGACCCTTCGCGTAGGTCATGGAGCACCACGCGCGCTCGGCCCCTGGGTACGGTCCAGTAGTCGGCCTGGTGCAGGTGGTAGTGCAGGCCCACGACGGCGCCGGCTTGGCGGTCAGCCCGGTTGCCCTGGAGCATCTCGCGCCCCAACGGGAACCAGCTGCGCCGGTAAGTCTCGATGAAGACGCCCCGGTCGTCCCCGTGACGGTCAGGCGTGACGATATAGACGTCTTTGATCTTGTCCGACTCTGCGATGGAGGCCACCGGCCGAGCGTACCGGCGAGCACCCGGCGCGCTCCACAGCGCCTAAGGGACCTCCCTCAGGCTCGCTGCTGCCCCGGTCCCCCGGCGCGGGCCGGCGCCTCAGGCATCGAGGGGCCCCGGCCTAACCACACGATGTCCTCCGGCCTGTAGAGCCGCTGTTCCCCACAGATATTGCAGCGTAGGGGCACCGGGCCCTTCAAGCCGGTCGGTTGGGAGTAGTCGACATGGTCGGCGGGGATCTCGGGGTTGAACGTGTCTTCGCACTCCGGGCAGTACACCTCGAACGCGCCCACTAAGAACACGTCCCCAGCCCCGTACCCATCGGGATGGGCGCAGTGCGGGCACGTAGCCGGGAAGGGCAGTAGGCGCTGGTCACCGTCCCAGGCGACATCGAGCCGGCGAGAGCAGCTCTTGCAGTTGGACACATATGCTGGCACCAGGGATTTTCTTCCCATGCCAAAGCAAAGTCAATCGCGGCTGGGAGCCCGCCTCAACCAATCGATCACTGCTGCGGTGCCCGCATCCAGGGTGGTCCACGGCTTCCAACCCAAATGTATGCCGGCCCGCTCCGGGCTCAGGCAGTTGCGCCGCAACTCACCCGCTCGCTCCGGGGCGTGCATCGGGCCCTGCGTCACTCCCGCGTTACGGGCCAGGGACTTGTAGAGATCGTTCACGGTCGTTTCCCGGCCCGTCCCGATATTGCATATGAGCCCCGACCCCCGCTCGCCGGCTCTGGCGAACGCATCGACCACGTCGTCGACGAAGACGAAATCGCGAGTTTGCTCCCCGTCGCCGTAGATCACGCACGGCTCGCCGTTGATGAGCCGGCCCGCAAAGATCGCCACCACGCCAGCTTCGCCGTGAGCATCCTGGCGCGGGCCGTAGACGTTGGACAGTGCGAGTGCTGCGAACTCCAGGCCGTGGACTTCGCGATAGGCGAGCAGGTAATCGCAAACCGACTTCTTGGACACGCCGTAGGGCGAGATCGGTTTATACGGCTCGGTCTCTTTCAAGGGCAGGCGGTCACAATTACCGTAAAGAGTGCCGCCACTGGCGGCGAACACAAACTTGCGCGCCGCGCATTGGCGAGCGCCCTCCATCACCCGAAGCGAGCCGATGACGTTTACTTCGGCGTCGAAAACGGGATCGGCGACCGATACGCGCACATCGGCCTGGGCGGCCAGGTGGTACACGACTTCAGGTTGGCGGCGCTTTATGAGGTCGACGACATCGGCCGAACGCACATCCACCTTGTGGAACGAGAACCTCCCTGACCCGACCGAGCGGGCTTCGGCCAGGTTGGAAAGTGACCCGGTCGACAGGTCGTCAACGACGTCGACGTTGTGACCCTCGGCGAGCAGCCGGTCGACCAGCGTCGAGCCGATGAACCCAGCCCCGCCGGTTACCAGGGCCCTATACGGGGTCACTTCTTCTTTGCCGTGGTCGCCGTTGTCTTAGAGGTAGTAGCGGTCTTCTTGGCTGTCGTAGCAGTTGTCTTCGATGTCGTCGCTGTCTTCGATGTCGTCGCTGTCTTCGATGAAGACTTGCCCGGGACAGAGCCGATGCTCTTGACAGGCAGCGTCGTGGTTGGCGTCAAGCTGACCGGGTGTGCCGCCAGCTCCGTCAGCCTCGTGATCACAGATGCAGGCGGCTTGGGGATGCTGGGCGTACCGCCGTTGGCCAGCTTGGGCAGGAAGGCGATGGTCACCAGCTGGTTCTTCTCCAACAGCACAC
>DASSZK010000225.1:0-7312 GCA_035702845.1 Acidimicrobiales bacterium | reverse complement strand
TGGCGGACCAGGCGGACCGCTTGGGCCCTCTGCTCCTCGCTGTAGCGGCGCACGGCCGGGCGCTTCGCCATCTCGTTCGTGGACATGTGCTCCATCCTCCTTCATAGCGATGGAGCCTCCAGGTAACCCAGGGCGGTTCACCCGTTCGCCGCCCAGGCAGAGCCGCCGAACCGCCTCGGCCTGGTCGGCCCCGAGGCCAGCGCCGTCCAGTGCAGCCTCCAGCGTGGGCCCCCGGACGACGGCCGCCCCGGCCTCGCGGCCTGCCCCGACCGCCTCCAGGACCGCCTGTTCGGCTTGCCACGAGCGAGCAGTTGTGTAGCGGGCGGCTCCGTGGCGTACCGCTGGTTCGCAGCCGTCGCGTCGGCGGAGCACATCCGGGGCTGGCGCCTCGGTAAGAGCCTTAGGTCCGAGGCCCACGATGTCGGGGCCGTCCAGCAGCTCGTTGGTCGCACGCTCGACCAGACGGCGTACGGCAAGTGCGTCGAGCGCAGCCTCAGGGGTTATGCGCACGGCGAGTGCCTCCACCACGTCTGCCCGGCCCCATGTCGAGCACCCCCGTTCGAGTGCCTCGATTGCCTCTTCGCGCCAAGCCCTCGGCGGCGCGACAAAGGCCACACGAGTGCTGTCTTGTCGTGAGCCACCAGCGGTCCTGCGTCCCAGCACGGCTGGCGCCCAGTCGTCCGGGTCGTAGCCGGCCCCGGTAGCCTCCTGGCGCCAACGCGCCCGTAGCTCGCCCGTTGTCTCCCCACCCTTTGCCTTGGCCGCCCTGGACTGGTAGGCGGCCAACTGGTAGGCAGCGGCCCGTTCGCCGGCACCGACCGAGCGGCCGAGCGCCGCCTCCTTCTTGGCCACAAGCTCGGCGGCGCGGGCCTCGACCTGGGCGCGCCGAGCCGAGAAGTGCTCGATCAGGTCGGCGGGGACACCGACGATCTCGGCGGCCCCGTCAGCTCCCACCTGCCCCCAGTCGACTCCCAACCGAGCGGCCAGCTCCACCCGTAGGCCGGCTTTGTAGATCAGCCCTGCCGCCTTCTGCACCTCGTACATCTCTCGGCCGTCGAGGGCGAGCCACGCTCCGTCCGTGCTCGCCCTCACCTTCGTCGAGACCAGGACGTGGGTGTGCAACTGCGGGTCCCGGGCGCGCGACGTGCGGTGCGTGAAGGCGGCGGCGACGAAGCCGTCGGTGTCGGCCTGGACGGCGCCGGCATGGCCTCTGCGGGTGAAGGCGGCGTGTTCCTGAAGGAAGCCCAGCGCGGCTTCGACAGCCGCGTCATGGGCCGCCCGTACCTGTGCCGAGACGGCGTCCTCGGCTAGCGCCCACAACACAGAGACGCTCTTGGGCGGTGAGAAGCTGAGGGCGTAACCGGCCACCTGCCCCGGTGCTCCCTGCCCCTCTTTGCCCGCCCCAGCGCCGGCCTTGCCCGCACCCTCCGCGGCGAAGGGGCGGCCCAGCGCGTCGCCTGTGACGGGGTCGCGGCCCTCGCCGAACAGCTTCGACAACTGCTCCGGGCTGACCTCCCCGGCGAGCCCGAGGGCCAACGCCCCACGGCCCAACCAACGCCCCGGCTCTTCGCCGTGGCCGGCGAAATAGTCCTCTCGGCCGAGCCCGACCTCCTCGGCGTAGTATCGCCAACCGTCGGGCGCCATCTTGGCGAGGCCCATCATTTGGCGCCCACCACAGCTCGCGCCGCGAGGCCGCACCCCAAGGGTGCAGAGGTGTCTACCCGAGAATTGGCCTGAGCGACGGCAGAAAGACAGGAGCGGACGGTCGCCGGGGCTGGCACAGACGCAGTGCCGGGCCCTGCTGCGAGGCGTGTTGTGGACCGCTTCGGCGGAGCAGACGGGCGGGCAACGTTGCCGGAAGGGCTGAGACGCCGAGCGAGGCCGACGATGCGGCGGCCGGGGACAGCACTGCCGGCACGGGTAGTGGTGCTGGCGGTCGTCGCCACGGGCATGGGGACATTGAGCGGCCGTTCGCTGGAAGGGCCAGACGCTTGAGACGGCGCGATCGTCAACTTGCGCGGCCGACGTCGGGAAGGTCCTGCGGCGCCGGGCATGTGCCCGCGTCCGGCGCCAGCAGCATCCGGGCGATGCCGGCCCTGGGCACGCGCAAGGTCCGGCCAAGGGTAAGGACAGGGAGCCCAGCACGGCCACCGGTGGCCCGCCACTGGCGGCACAGCTCGTAGGCGGCGCTGCGGCCTATGCGCAGGAACGCCGCCGCCTCCTCGACGGTCATGACTTCTGGCAGTTGCTCCAACTCCACGTCGCACCTCCAGGTGCTCGAGACGAGCCGGGCCGGCAGGTCCCGCCAATAAGCGGTGCGACGGTCCGGGCTGAGGGCGTCCAGCGGCCCTCTCACTCCCAATGCCGGCGGGCAGACAGCTTTTGGGCCCGTCCCCACGGCTCGCGCCGTGCGGCACGGCAGGGTCACGCCTCGGTCGGTGGCCGCTGGTAGCGTCCCCGGCGGCGAATGACCCGGCCGCGCATCGAGGCTCGACGACGTCGGAGACGCCAGCGGGCCTCCTCACCGTCGATTGGTGGGCGCCTCGGCGCCTTGAAGAGGGAGGCGAGATGCGAGGGCACGTTCGCAAGCGCGGCAAGAAGTGGGTCGTCGTGACAGACATCGGTCGCGACGAGAGCGGCAAGCGCCAGCAGCGCTGGCACAGTGGCTATGGGACCCGCAAAGAGGCGGAGGCAGCGCTCGCGGAGATCCTCGGCAAGCTCGACCGAGGCGAGTACGTCGCCCAGACGAAGCTCACTTTCGGGGAGTTCTTGCGCGATAGGTGGTTACCTCACCTGGAGAGCCAGGCCGACTTGGGCAACCTTCGGGCCACCACGGTCGGCTTCTAC
Organism: Acidimicrobiales bacterium; assembly: GCA_035702845.1. Classification (GTDB taxonomy): domain Bacteria; phylum Actinomycetota; class Acidimicrobiia; order Acidimicrobiales; family Palsa-688; genus JAJZMF01. The sequence continues at coordinate 4,465 of DASSZK010000225.1, read as the reverse complement.
TCCCAGCTGATCCAGGCGCACGTTTTTCCGCGCCTGGGTACCGTGCGGTTGCGGTCGCTCGACCCGCCGACGCTCAACCGCTTCTACGGCGAGCTGATGCGTAACGGTCGACGGGTCAAGCCAGGGCAGCCCTCAGCCGGCCTGTCGGCCACCACAGTCCACTCCGTGCACGTCACGATCGGCAAAGCCCTCGGCGATGCTGTGCGTTGGGGGCTTCTCGCTCGCAACGTTGCGACCCTGGCGGACCCGCCTGGCCCGGCCAGGACCGAGCGCACGATCTGGGACGCCGAAGACGTGGCGACCTTCCTCGCAGCCACCAGTGGCAGCCGGCTCTACCCTGCCTGGCTCCTGGCGATCACCACCGGGCTCCGACGGGGCGAGATCGCCGGCCTACGCTGGCCTGAAGTCGACCTCGACAACGCCCGCCTAACCGTCTCGGGGGCGCGGGTCAGCGTCCGCTACAAGGTCGTGGACAGTGGCCCCAAAACCGCCAGGAGCAGGCGCACTATCGCCATCGCGCCGGTAGTGGTCGAAGCACTGCGAGCGCAGCGGGAACGCCAGCGCGAGGAGCAGCAGGCTTGGGGACCGGCCTGGGCGGCATCAGGCCTCGTCTTCACGCGGGAGGACGGGACTGCCTACCATCCGGAGTACCTGACCTTCGCCTTCCAGTCGGCTGCGAAGAAGGCTGGGCTGCCCTCCATCGCCTTCCACGCCCTCCGTCACGGCCACGCGACGGAGGGACTTCGTGCCGGGGTGGACCTGGTCACCATGTCCAGGCGCCTGGGGCACAGCTCCATCCAGGTCACCGGGGACATCTATGCCCACGTCGTCGATGAACTCGACCGCAAAGCGGCCGAACTGACCGCCAGGCTGGTGCGCGGCCCGGGCGTCGAGCAGGTGACCGCAGGTGACATCGTCTAGGATTGGTAGCCGTTGTTGCGTGACAGCGGTACCGGTCGGCAGGGCTGCTTGTGGAGGGCACTGCGGGCACCCTGGAGGGCATGTTTGCAAACGGTTTGCAAACACCCTAAGGAGGGGGCCTCGACCGGGGGCCGCCAGGGCGCAAAAATGCAGGTCAACACCACAAGCGCTCGTAGCTCAATGGACTAGAGCATCTGACTACGGATCAGAAGGTTGGGGGTTCGAATCCCTCCGAGCGCGCAGCATTCATCCTGGTCAGAGCGCTGCTGGCAGCAGCAGGGGCTCCCAAATGGTGATCGCTGAGAACCTTCTGAGAACCAACCGTCCCACGGAGGTTCTCAAGGGTGCCCACCAAGCCTGAGGGCGTATACCAAGACGGCCACGGAAAGTGGTACGTCAAGGTCACAATCGGCCGCGACCCGCTGACCGGCCGGCGCGCCCAAGTGACCAAGCGGGGCTTCCGGACAGCGGCAGACGCGGGTCGGGCGCGCCGTGAGATGCTCGACCAGGTGGCGAGACGCCAGCTCCGCCCCGCGCCCCGGGCGACCACGGTCAACGACCTGCTTGACCTGTACCTGGACGGCCTCGATGCTGACGGCCGCCTGGCCGCAAAGACGCTCTTCGACTATCGGGTCAGCGCCGACAAGTACGTGCGGCCCTACCTGGGCACTCGACGCGTCGGCGACCTGACGGGAGAGCTGATCGTCGCCTGGCAGCGTCGGCTCGCCCAAGAGGGGGGCACGAAGACCGGCAAGGCCCTGGCCCCGAACTCGGTACGCCTCGCGCGCGCCCCGTTTGCGGGTGCGTTGAGGCTGGCCCTCAGCACAGGGATGCTCGCCTTCAACCCGCTGACGTTGGCGCCACGTCCGAAACCGTCGAGATCTGTCCCTAAGCACTGGTCCCCCGAGCAGGCGAGGCACTTCTTGGCCTTGATGGAGGGCGACCGCACTTGGCCGATCTGGGCCTTCCTGCTCGGGTCCGGGCTTCGTATCGGTGAGCTCGTGTGGTTGAGGTGGGCCAATGTCGATTGGCAGCTTCGCGCCGTACGGGTGGTGGAGTTCGCGACTGCGCTCGGCCATCAGCTTGTCCCTTCCACAGGCAAGAGCCGGGACGCTGTACGGACGGTCGACCTCGACGATGGCCTCCTCGACGTCCTTCGTCGCCAGGAACGACAGCAGAGCGCTGACAGGGGTGAGGCGACCTGGGGCCGGGACTACGTGTTCACTCACCCCGACGGCCGTTCCTACCATCCCCAGCACCTATCGAAGCTGCTCGCCCGGTACTCGCAGGAGCTGGGGCTACCTCGGCTCACTGCTCACGGCCTACGGCACACCAGCGCCACTCTCATGCTGGCAAGCGGTGTCCCTCCTAAAGTGGCCGCAGAGCGGCTCGGCCACGCCGACCCTACTTTGTTCACCAACTTGTACAGCCACGTGACCCCCACCATGCAGCGTGAAGCAGCCCGCCTGATCGGCCTGACGCTCTTCGGCAGCACCGCCACCGAGGGGCCCGGCATGGACGTCCCGTAGCCCGGACGCCGGAATCTACCCCGCCTTACCGGCAATACCCCCCTGCGGCTGACGAGCGCTGTCCAACCAAACCCGGATCTCCTCAGGGTCGAACCGGATGAAATGCCGCCACTTCAGGTACGGCACACGCTTCTCGGCAACAAGGCGCCGGACGTGGCGGACGGTCACCCCGAGACGCTCGGCCAGCTCATCGATCGTCAAGAGCCGAGGAAGCGAGTTGTAGGTAGTCATAGATGGACCTCCATGGCAACAGCTGATACCTACAGCACCCGGCGTGTCACGCCTCGCTTCGGCACCATATCGCCCGTTCCGGGGTGGCGCGCACCGCGATCCGTCAGGTCGTCCTGGAATTTGGGAGATCGTCACCGCTGTCGTTACAAAGAGGTCCGCAACGATCGCCCGAATGATCAGGCCTTATAGAAGCCCGTAGGACGGGTTGATCTTCGACCACATGTATAACGGCACTTCTGTCCAGACGATCCTTAGCGCCTAAGGCCTGACCGGCGCGCCGAGGTAAAAGGGAACATTCGTGTTATTTGAGGCTGTTGGTCACCGCCCGTTTGCCGGGTCAGGGCTCGGGCCGACAGGTCCGGCAGGCGGTAGGCCGTGCGGCCGCGTGGGCCTGTGCCCAGCCGACGAGGTCGTGCGCACTTATGCCGCACGCCTTGAGGTACGCGGCCGTCCAGGTCCGGTTATCGTTGACGTCCCGCGGCTTCATGGTGTAGCAAGTGGCGCGGTGGAGGACGAGGTAACGAGCGTTTGGCCTGCGCTCGGTGTTGACAACGTAACCATCCGGATGGGCGGTCAACCAAGCAAGGTAGCCGGCGTCGTTGTCGAGGAAGCTCACTAACTTGCCGTCGAAGCCTTGTGTGGGTTCGGGCGGCGCCGCCAGGGGAGATTGGCCCTGAGGCTCCTCCGGGTAATGGCCAGGTGTGGTGCCGACGGCTCCACCCCGCCCGGCCTCCCAGATCGCCCAGTCGACCCGGTGCGCCGGCCGGCCCACCCGGTTGGCGGCGGCCACGGTGACCTCGACGACATCGGCATCACTGAGCTGGCGGCCTAGGGCCTTGGCGGCGAAGCGATGCACATGCACGTCGGGTTTCACCGTGTCGATACCTTGGCGCATGACCAGCCACTGGAACACGGCCGGGCCAAGGCCTCGGACCCGGCCCTTGAAGTCCCGCTCGAAGGTCGCCCGCTCCGCCCAGTTGCGCAGCGAGCCCTGGTCAGTGACCCCGATAGCGCTGAAGTAGGTGACGAGGTTTCGGAGCATCTCGGCCCGGGTCCACATGGAGTAACCCCAGAGGTGGCGGGCAAGAGCGGTGTTGCCGACCCGGTCGGCGGGCCACCGGTCCATCAAGCGGACAAGGTCCGCGAGGTTGTCGAGCTCAGGGCGCACGTGGCTGGCGAAGTGGCTAAGAGCCCGCTCGACCGCCGTTGTCTGGGCTTGGAAGTCGATGACCGTGGCCACGAGATTGGTCAAGTAGTCGTCGACCAGGTAGTTGCCGACGGGCTCGGGTAGGTCTCGGCAGGCCTCGGTCATTAAGGCAACGTCCTGCTCGCTGATCATCGCCCACAGCGTAGGCCGCGAGTGGGATCCCCTCCCCGGACGAGCGCGCTCGGCGGCTTCGCCCTGGGGCGCAATTGGGACCTCCGATGATCCCCCTTTGCGCCGTGTGCCTTCAGTAGCTTGTCAATCTGCCGAGGAATTGCAGCTTGTGGCTCAGCCCAGGAACTGCGCTGCCGGGGGGACTCCCGCAGTCAAGACATGCGACGCGATCAGGTCGTTCTCGTGCTCAAGCAGTTGTGCCGGGGGAGCCTCCAGGCCAACCCACGAGGCCTCAAGCGCCCCAGAGAAGTGCTCCGCTTGTCGGTGGCCAGCAACGAATCCCTTCGCCCGGTGGGCTCGTATGCGGTCAGCGATCCGGCCCTGGCCGACGTAGAGCAAACGAGAGGCGGTCCCCATTAGCCGCACTCTGTACAGCCCAAGAGCCGGGAAACCCGTCGCCGATGCC
>DASSZK010000409.1:0-3746 GCA_035702845.1 Acidimicrobiales bacterium | reverse complement strand
TTGGAGCCGATGATCTCGCGGTCCCTCGCGCTCGCACCCCGGCCGAACATCATGTCCCCGATCACCAGGCGCCCGCCGGGGCGTAGCCACCGCGCCGCTGCCTGGACAACCCGTTGTTTGTCAGAGTCATGAAGGTGGTGCAGGACATAGTTGGACACGACAAGGTCCACGCTGCCCGGCGGCAACTCGAACTGCTCGGCGGCAGCAACGACGCCTTCGATGCCCGTGGCACCTTCGGCTGCTGCTTTTTTTAGTAGCAGCTCGATCATGTTGTGGCTGATGTCCACGGCCTTGACGCGGGCGCCGGCCAGAGCTAAGGGGATCGCCAGCTGGCCAGTGCCGCAGCCGAGATCAACTGCGACGGTGCCTGGCTCAGCTGCCGCTTCTTCGAGAACGGCGCGGATCACCTTGTCCAAGCCGACGACGCCGCCCTCGTCCCAGCCTTCGGCCCGCTTGTCCCATACGTAGCGCTGCAACTTCGTGCCGAGCGCTTCGGACTTGCTTCGGCGCTCTTCAGCGGGCAAGGTGGCCGCCGTTTCGTGTCCTGCAGGCATTGAGGTCAACGCCGGACCTCTACCTGGTTGCTTGCCCGGCGGTCAGTGCCTGCGAATGGCTGGACCGGCGAACAGGAGCGGTGACGTGGCGTCTCGTTGTGCGGCATCCAGGGCATCTTCCTCCAAGCACCTTACGCTGAGTTGAAGCGGTGTATGGGTGACCCGGGGCCCCCAAGTGGGCAAGCTCGTTGTTCAGGGGTGCCCGCTCGGGGTGGTAGAGGTCGTCGTGACACCTGCCAGAGCGGGGGGGGTGGGTGAGCTCTCAGGGAGCGGTGCGCTGGTAGACGTGCTCCCGCCGATCCCTGCATGGGTGGTGGTCGGAGCCGTACTGGCGGGTGGGAGCGAGGCGCCGGGGACGGGCATCTGTGCATCGCAGGCAGGGGTGGGCTGGGCCGGGACGAGGGGAGGCACTTCGGGTAGTTGAGGGAGCCCGAGGACGGTGGGGTCGATGCTGTTGCCCATCGCTGTCTGCCCTGCGTCGTCGGGGTGCAGGTGGTCACCTGAATCGAACGGCGGGTACATCGCGATGGGGTCGCAGCTGCCGTCGTAACCGTCCGCCACCGCCGGCGCCATGTCGATCACGCCGTCGAACTTCCCCGACGTCAGGATCCACTGGTCGGCTATCTCGAGTTGTTGCTGCTGGTAGGGGGTCCACGGCTCCTTGGGGTTCGAAGAGCGGGGTAGGAGCGTGACGGCGACGATCCTGACGCCGGCGCTATGCGCCATCGCAATGGCCTGTTCGTAGCCGGCGATGAGCTCGGAGGCGGGGGTGCCGAACCAGATGTCGTTGGTGCCGAGGAACAACACGACCACACCCACCCCGGGCTGGTCCAAGGCGTCGCTACGCATGCGCTCCAAGCCGGGAAGGCCGCCTCCGACCTTGGAGTAGTTGGGTACGTAGGCCGTCAGCGTGTTGGCACTTATGCCCTCGTTGACGATGGCTCGCCTCTGCGCGACCGGAAGTTGGTCCTGCCGGCGCTGGAGCACGTCAGTCCAACTCGTCGTGGCGTTGAAGCCGTCTGTAATGGAGTCCCCGACCACCACGATCGACGGGGGTGACTTCGTAAGGACGTCGGCCGCGTCCACCCAGCGGGGGAACGGGCTGGAGATCCAACCGGCCGAACCCGCATAGGAGGTGACGTTGCCTCCTCCGTTCGCAGTGAAGAACGAGACAGGAGCGGTACCCCACGGGTGTTGGGTGACAAGGTCAGCGCCGCTCACGTACAGGCTCACGGCAAAGGTCTCGCCCGCAGTCACCGGGACGGTGACCGGGTCGGTGTAGGCACTGGCTCCGATCGGCACCGTGAGCGAACCGGCGCCGCCGAAAGTGAGGGACCTCAGGCTGGCCGGCACGATGGCGCCTCTGCCCGCGCTTTGGGCGAATGTCGCGGCTCCTACCTCGAGCGGCTCGTTGCCGAAAAGATTGGACACGCGGAAACGCACCGCGCTGCCGGCGATGGGCACGGTGACAAGTTCGCGAACCGTGGTGTCGTCGGCGACGCCCCAGCCCCACGCCATGGCTGATCCCCAGGCGACTCTCCACGCCGGGCGAGCGGGGGCCGTCGTCGCGGTGCCCTTATTGGACGTGCTCGGTACCCCGGTCGTCGTCGGTTTGCCAGTTGACCTCGGAGCCTGGGGCCCGGAGGTTGTTGTCGAGGCGCTCGGCGTGGGTTGGGAACTGCTCGGGCCGTTGCCCGTGCCGGTGGTCGCGCCGGGCGGTGTTGTGGTGGTCGAGGTGGCGGGCGACGAGGTGCCCTGCGGGCCGCCACTACCTGCTTTTTTGCCCGGGTGCTGGACCGCGATCATGACGATGCCCGCCAGAAGGGCCGCTGCCAGCACGACACTCAGGAACCGGTTCGACGGTCCCGCCGGGGGCCTTTGGGCGTCCCCGCCAGGCGTGGTCGTCACTGCATGCGCCCGCGGGCCATGCCGGGGGAAAAGGCTCTTGCCCGCGCGTGCATGGGTCCCAAGTTATTCATCGTGGCGTGGGCGCGCCTGTCAATGTGGGCACTTCGGGGAGGGCGCCCCACACGGGCTACGAGCTCACCCGCCCGGCTCGCCGCTCGCCGCTCGCCGGGCGCAAGGGCGACGTCCGTGCTCCAACGCCGCTGCACATACCCTCCAACGCCTCTTCGAGCGCCTGGCTCTGGCCCCATCTCGCGAGGTAGCCTGACGGCCATGAACAGGCGCACCTCGAGACTTTTGCGTGCCATGGCCTTCCTCCCGGCAGTTCCGTTGTTGTTGGGCGCGAGCGCCGCCGTCAATTCGGAGCAATCCAAGCCGGCGTCCCAGATCGTGAAGGACGCGGTGGCGGCGACCCGCCAAGCCAAGGACTTCCTCGTGGCGGGGACGATAAACGCCGGGGGGACGTCGATGACCCTGCACCTCGCCATGTCGGCTCGGGGTGGCGGTGGGAGCATAGGCATCCCCAAAGTCACGATGGATATCATTACTTCTGGTAAGTACGCCTACATCAAGGCTGACGAGGCCAGTTGGGTAGCTCTGGGCGCGGGTGACAAGCAAACGGCGAAGCAGATCGCTGGGCGCTGGATCCGGGTGGCTTCGACGACGAGCGGCTTTTCCAATTTCGTCCAGTTGACCTACTCGGACAAGTTCCTCCAAGCCCTGTTCACGAGCATGCCCGGCTTTACCAAGCAGAGCGGTGCCCACCAGCTCAACGGGCACCCTGTCATCGTGCTGGTCGACGCACAGCACGAGAGCATGGACGTTGCGGCAACCGGCAACCCCTACATCGTGCGGGTCGCCTCGCCCGCCAAGGGCGGGACGACCGGAGCGCTGGACTTCTCGCAGTTCGGGACGGTGAAGGTCCCCCAACCTCCTGCCAACTACCTGACTCTGCCAGGCGTTTAGTCGCACCGGCTCACTTAGGTGAGCCTGAAGTTAGGAATGCCGAGGGCCCTTGGGCCCTGCCGAGGTCCCGTCGCCGAGGGCATGCTGGAGATGTCATGTACAGCATCGTGGTCGGCGTGGACGGTTCCGGCAACAGCCTGCGGGCCCTGGCCATGGCGGCTGGTATCGCCCGCCGCCTCGGTGCCGAGGTGCATGCCTGTTTTGTGATGCACCTCCCGGCTGTCGCGGAACTGGGCACTTTTGCCCTCCCGGTTGCACCCGTCCCGCTGCAAGGACTGGACTGCAGCGAGCTGTCCACCGAGGTGCGCAAAGAACTGGCAG
>DASSZK010000312.1:0-2708 GCA_035702845.1 Acidimicrobiales bacterium | reverse complement strand
CTTCCTGGCTCGGGGCCACCACTGATCTACTCGGTGACCGGTAAAGCCCTGGGACCAGGGAGCGGGGCGGCATTCATCTTTGTGGGCGCTTTCACAGGCGATACCAGCGGCGACGTGGTCGCCTTTGCCACCACCGGCACGCGGTGGGGGCCAGTAACGTACTCGGGCGGTACGTCTATGCCGATCGGGACGTGTACCCCCCAAGGTTTCGCGCTCGCCCAACATCGAGGGGAAGACTTCGAAGGCAACGGACTGGTGACCGTGGATGCCGTAACGGTTGGCGCTTACCCCGAGATCGACCATTGGAGCTGGACGGGTAGCGAGTTCGCGCTGAGAACGAGCGATGCCTTTTCGTCGGGCGTCGTCCGGTCGGTGCCGGCGAAGCCAACCGTAGGGTCACCGTGCCAGCCCCCGCAGGAGAATCTGCGCCGGGGCGTGTACGACGTCTACCTGCAGGGAGAGTGGGGCGAGGGGCAATTGGGTGCGACGCAAGTGAAGGCCCTCGTCGGGCCCCGACCTGGGGACTGGCAGTGCTACATCGAGATACCGATCGCCGCGCCCCTACTGCTGCCCGCCTCCACCCATCCGGGCGGGACAGCCCGGGCTTGGATTAGCGAGCCGGCTTGGCTGCTGAGCCATGGAGGGACGCCGGACGGCCCAGAGCTCGACGGCCTGAGCGTCCCGGCGGGCTACCGGGTAACTGCGGGTGCCGGACAGCCGCTCGCTTCCGCGGGCTTGGGACTGGGACCACCCCAACCGGTCCATGCCCGCATCTCTTACGCCGACGACGTTACCCCCACTATTTACGTCTTGCCCAGTCAGTGAAGGCGGACGGGCTCAACCGAGACATAATTCAGTGATGGGCCCTAGCCGCAGCACCCGTCATGGCTTGCGATGCGCTTTGCGCATGATGAGCGCCCTAATCCTGCTCATTGGCGCCGTACCCTGGGCTCAGCGCGCCGCTGGTGCAGACATCGTCGCACAGTCCTGGGAGCTGACGCCATCGACGGCACTGGGACCACCGCCGTCAGCGGCCAATGGGCGCTTGTTCTCAGCCACGGCTCAAGCAGACTTCCAGCCGTGGGCATTCACGGGTCTTTCGTCGAGCAATTATTGGGTGCTCGGAGCACCAGCGTGCGCCGCATGTGCGGGCCCTGAACTACTTCATACGACCAACGGCGGCAAGACGTACGAAGGCATGATGGGCACGCTACCGCTTTCAACATCGAGTGGGGTTGACGTTATAAAGTTCGCCGACAGCCGGCACGGTTACGCTTTCAGCAGCATTGCTCCCACACCGCTGTGGACGACTAATGATGGTGGTGCTCACTGGGCTCAACATGGCACCCTGGCCGGGCCCTACTCTCTGTTGGGCATGACGTTGACGGCCAACGGCGTCCTCGCGGTGGCGGGCAATTGTCCTGACACGTGTAGCGCCATAGCCACCATGACCACCCCGATAGGTTCGCTCCACTGGACGATCCGCGCCGTCCCGGAAATGAAAGGCGTTAATCCCAGCAGTGTCCTTATGACGACATGGGGCCCCCGTATATGGCTGTCAGGACAGCTACCGGACGGCCGTCCTATACTGCTGCGGTCCACGGATAATGGTCACCACTTCAGGTCCCTGAGTGCCCCTTGCTCCTCGGTGACAGCGCTGGATGCCTCCTCACCATCGGTCATCTGGGCCGGGTGCTCGGATGTCAATAATTCGATCCTGCGCTCCGTGGACGGGGGCTCGAGCTGGCAGATCCTCATCAAGAGGCCAGGCTTCATCCCCCTAGCGCTGTCCACTGCGAGTAGCTCAGCAGCCATTTTGGCGACAGACGTTACCGGGTCACTCATCATTACCCGCGACAGCGGCAAGCATTTTCGCACTGTGTACACGCCGCACACCGAGGGCTGGTGGATGTCGGTCGGCTATGTCAGCCCCGAACGAGCGCTGGCAATACGGGTGCTCGGCCAGTTCCCAGAGCCCTACGGCGACCACGTGCTGATGCAAAGCAACGACGGAGGACGTACCTGGTCGACGGCCGTCTTGTAAGCGAGGTTGTGTGCTGTCCAGTTGCCGAGGGCCTTGGCCTGGCCAGCTGGGACGGCCCGTCTCGGACAGCACCGTCGTCAGCCCTGGTCAGGACACGCGTGGCGTCTTGCCCAGCTTCAGGCCGCCGACGGGGCTCGCCCCGGCATAATGCAGTGATGGGCACTGACTACCGCGCCGGTCGACAAGGCTCCGGCCAAATAGGCTCGGGCCAACAAGGTTCCGGCGCCTTCGACCTCACCGGCAAGGTAGCCGTCGTCACCGGTGGGAGCGGGGCGCTGGGCCGCGCGGTGGCAACCGGCCTGGTGGCAGCAGGTGCCCGTGTGGCCGTGCTGTCGCGCACGATGTCGGCCGTGGAGCAGGTGGCCAAGGACCTCGCAGGAGACGGGGAGCCCGCCGCCATGGCGGTGGCGGCCGACGTGACCAGCGAGCCCGATGTACAGGCTGCACGCGACGCCGTGCTGGAGCAGTGGGGGCGCCTGGACATCTTGGTCAACGGGGCCGGGGGTAACCAGCCGGCGGGGACGGTGCCGCCGGGGGGCACGTTCTTCGATGTTGAGATGGAGGGTTTTCGCCGGGTGCTCGACATCAACCTCATGGGGACGGTACTGCCGAGCTCGGTGATGGGCCGTGCCATGAGCACCGACGAGGGTGGCGCCATAGTCAA
>DASSZK010000150.1:0-24245 GCA_035702845.1 Acidimicrobiales bacterium | reverse complement strand
GACCGCTGTCGGCTTGTACTTGGCGACCGCCCGGGCCAGTTCCTCGCCGGAGGGATCATAAAAAGGTAGGAGCGGAGTGCCTCCAAGTACTGCGTAGACCGAAAAGGCGATGCAGCCCAGGTGGGACTGCGGGAGGGCGGTCATCATCAGTGCGCCCGGGACTTCCTTGTGGTCGACGAGGCGGAACTTCGGCCCTGCCATGAGGCTGCGGTGTGTGTGGATGACGGCCTTGGGAACACCCGTTGTCCCGGAGGAGTGCATTATCGCCACAGGATCGTCATCTACATGTTGGTACCGGGCCTCAGCGGGGAGGCTGCGCGGCGGCGGAGCCGGACGGTCTTGTGTTGTTGCCGCCCATCGGACGCTGTCAAGAGCGCCGGTGCCATCCAGCGTCCGTAACCTCTCGTGGGTGGTGTATATGCCTACGGGCCGGGTTTGGCGACAGAGGGCGGCGGCAGTCGCCGCTTGGGCGTGGCTGTTGACCAGAACCGGGATGGCACCGATCTGAGACAGGGCGTACAGGTGCAAAGAGTATGCAAAGGAGTCGTCCAGGTAGACGACGACTCGGTCACGAGGCCGGACCCCTTGGTCGAGGTACCAGACGGACCAGCTTTGGGCGAGCTCGTCGAGCTGGCTCAAACTGAACGAGGCCTGAAGGCGGCCGTCGGTGTTGACAAGTGGACGAGCGGTGTATATAAACGGGGCATGCGGGTCCGGGCTTACGCGCAAGGCAGATTCGAGTAAATTGCCGACCCCGATCGAGGGGTCGTCGGCCACCTGGGCGCGCCGGTCGGGATCGAGTAGTGCTGTCGGGCTGAAGTCCACGGCTAACGGTCCTCTCTCGGGGTTAGGGTTCGGATTTGCAGATCGTGCGGCGACTGGCGTGGTTGCCTGCGGGCCGGCCGCCGGGTAGGTGCCTCCGCGGGGCAGGGGCGGGCCGCGGGCATGGGCTGACCCATTGCTTGGAAAGTGGCCGCGCATCTTTGCGCCCATTCCGGGACGTCGTCGCCGAACCAGGCGCCTATTTGCTCGAAGAGACCCACGAAACCTTCGCTCGGGGCGGCGTCCGCCTGGTCTCCCACCATCCTGGAAAGCTCTTGGCAGGCCTCGGCCAGGGCTCGTCGCGCTGCCGGCGCAAAAGGGTTCTCCGCTTGGATGTCCCAGTAGGTTTGGGGAACGGACGAGCACATGCGCGCCAGGAGGGCCAGCATGGTGGCGTGGGGCGGCGGGGCGATGCGCTGGAGGGCATCGAGTTCGACTCCGAGCTGCGCGAGTGCGATGCCGAAGCTGAGGACAGCTGCATGGGTAAGGGCCTGGGCGGCTGACATCAGGCGGTCGTGCTCGTCGGCGCCAAGGGGGACCACCCTGGCTCCCTGGCGCGCCAGCAGGCCCACCAGGGCCTCGCTCAGAGGGCCGCAGGCGGCACTGACCACGGCAACCGGCCGGGTGGCCATGTCCAACGACGGCGCAAACATCGGGTTCAGGCTCAGGATCTCGAGTGCTTGAGCCGTCCGACCAAGCGCCTGCAGGTAGGGCGTCTTGACCGAGAGAGTGTCAGCCAACAGGGCGCCGGGGCGCATCGTTGATGTGAGGGTTGCCAATGATGCAACGGCGGCCGGCTCGGGTATGGCGAGCACCACAATGTCGGCCGCTCTCAGCTGCTCTCTTACTGCGGGCCCGGGGGTCGCGACATCACCCCTGTAATAGAGAGCCCCTTGAGCTCCGGCTCCATTAGCCGAACACAGGGGATCGACGACCGAGACCCTTGCCCCGGTACCGAGCAAGAGCTGGACGAAAAGGGATCCGACGCCGCCCAGCCCCCCGGCTACCACGCAGCGCCGGTCCCGCCAGTCCCCGTCTATTTCCCCGCCATTGCCCGCTCCGTGCGAGGTCGTGGCGATTGGCCTCGCGCTGTCGTGAGCGCCCCGGTTGTTCATATTGCCGCCCGATTTGCCTCGACCCCGGCGGCCAAGAGGGCAGTGACCATAGCCCGCGACTTGACGACCGTTTCCTCGAACTCGTCTTCGGGGTCCGAGAGCGAGACGATGGCGCCGCCGACACCGAACCGTGCCCAGCGCTCGGTAGCAACCAGGGTCCGGATGACGATGCTCAGATCGCTGGCCCCGCTGAGCGAGAACCATCCAATGGCCCCCGAGTACGGCCCTCTCGGTCCCCTCTCCAGCCGGTCGATGATCTCCATGGTCCGCCGCTTAGGTGCCCCCGTCATCGAGCCGCCGGGGAAGGCGGCCTTTACGCACTGTGCAGCCGACAGGCCCGACCGCAACCGTCCGCGTATGGTGGAGACCAACTGGTGCACGGGTGCGTACGTCTCTACGTCGAACAGGCAAGGCACATGCACCGAGCCAATCTCGCACACCGTATTGAGGTCGTTGCGTACAAGGTCAACGATCATCATGTTCTCGGCCCGGTCTTTTTCGTTGCTCAGAAGATCCAGGCGTAAGTCGTCATCCTCGGCCTCGGTCCGGCCGCGTGGACGTGTTCCCTTTATCGGCTTCGACTCGGCCACTCCGGCGCTGCTCAGTGATATGAAGCGCTCGGGTGAAGCGCTGAGGACGGCGACACCGGGAAAGTCGAGTAGCGCGGCGTAGGGGACCGGGCTCAGGCGGCGCAGGGCGCTGTAGGTCCTAAATATGTCCACCGTGCCGTGGACCGTAGCCATGTTGGTGAGGCATATCTCGTATGATTCTCCCTGCCTGATCTCAGCCATGCACTCGGCTATGAGCTCCAGGTAGGCATCTTTGTTGTGGCGGAGTTCCACGATGTCGCCCAGCTCCGGTGACATCATGTCTGTGAGCACCGGTGCCTCCCGGCGCCCGATGGCCGGCGGCCCAACGTTGGTGGCTGTCGCGCGAGGTAGACGTTCGAGGCAGGCGGCTACGGTCGCGAACCAATCCAAGGTCGTGGACGTATCGCCCGGCGACGACAACGCCAACAGGTAGCACTTGTCGTCCAGATGATCGAAGGCGACCACCCGGTCGGCGAACACGAGCGCGGCGTCCGGTACATCGGAGCGGTGACAGTCCTCGCCGCAAGTCTCGGCCTTGAGCTCGTAACCTAGGAAACCCACGTAACCCAGGTTGAACTCAAAGGGAAGTCCATCGGGCTTCCGCAACGAGCGCGCACGCAGTCGGGAGTCAAGGTAATCGAAGAACTTGCCGGGGATGAGCTCGGTCGTTCCGTCGGGCCCGTTGACGGTAGTGGCACCCTCACCCACGCTGTAGGTTACATACTCAGCCAGGGGGCCGGTGGCGTCCCCCATGAAAGAAAAGCGAGACAGGCCGTCGACCACCGAGCTGCTGTCAAGCCAAAAGGCGCCTCTGTTACCTGCGAACAATTCACGGAATGCGGTCTCGGTGTCCGGCGCCGTGTCGAGAACCCGTACGCTCACCGTAAACGATGGCGCGGGAGGTGACCCGGTGCTCGACCCGCCTCCCCGCCGGTCCCTGCTCTTCGAGCTCAGCTCTAAAAAGTTGGCCAGTAAGCGGCGCCCGTGCTCTGTGCCTATCGACTCGGGGTGGAACTGGACGCCCCAAACGGGAAGGTCCCGGTGACGTATACCCATGACCACGCCGTCGGCTGTCCACGCCGTCACCTCGAGCGAACCCGGGATCGATACGGCCGCCAGCGAGTGGTAGCGCACGGCGGCAAAAGGTGACGGCAGGCCGTCGAATACTCCTTCCGCCGTATGGAATACCGACGAGATACGCCCATGCACCGGCTCAGGCGCCAAACCAACTGCCCCGCCGAATAGATGGCAAATGCCTTGATGGCCAAGGCAAACGCCGAGCACGGGCAGGCCGCTTTGGAGTATGGCTCTGGTGCTCAGGCCGAAGTCCTTTGGCCGCTCGGGCCGGCCCGGGCCAGGCGAGACCACGATGCAGTCAAAGTGCTCAAGGTTCACAGTCGACCAGTCGGCATCATTTGGCACGACGGTGGGAGGCGCTCCGTTTACCTCACCCAGGAACTGGTAAAGGTTGAAAGTGAAGGAATCGTAGTTATCGATGAGCAAGATCCGTAGGAGACGCTGCGCCGGCCACGCCGTGTCCTGCGCCGATGCTCTTGTGCTCGGTCCCGCCAGGCGAGGAGATGAAATGGTAGTCATGACCTCTCGTCAATCCCTTCGTGTGGCAATCGGCGGGGGCTCCCGCAACAATGCTGACGAGTGCCCGGCTCAAGTCGTATTCAAGCGTTACGGCTCGGGCACTGGGCCCTTCCTACCGGTTAGATCATTGATTGGTCCCAGCCTGATACAAAAAGTCCGTATTCCGGTGGATGCGTCGGCGGCCGCCACGATAGTCGTTAGCGCGTAGGTGATCTGTCTACGCGCTACGTCTACGACGCTCCACCTACGCGTACTGTCAAGGCGTATCAAGGGTGGCCCCACACGAGGTCTTCTCGGCGTGCACCAGACAACCACTACTGACCACGCCGTCACTGCCGTCCCTGGCGCCGAAGGTCACGGTACTGGGACCAATGGCGGCATGGCTACCCGTGCCGAGAAAGCGGAGGAGGGGCTCGCCGAGCTGCGTCGGCAGCTGGACGGAGTCGATGCGCGTCTCCTGGTCGCGCTGCGTGACCGGCTGGAGTGCTGCAAGCAGATAGCGGTACACAAGCTCGTGCACGACATACCGATGATGCAGCCGGGTCGTATCTCGGTCGTGCAGGCGCGAGCGGCGGCGTTCGCCGAGAGCCAGGGGATGGACCCAAACTTCTTGAGGGATCTTTACGAGCGGATTATTTCGGAGACCTGCCGGGTCGAGACGGAGATCATAGACGGAGGCAGAGCCACCGTGCCTGGAGGGGGGGACGATTCCCGTCCCGCAGACACCGCCTGTGGCCCAGACACCGCCTCGGGCCCAGAAAGCACCTGTGGCACAGGCAGTGCCAATGCTGCAGGAAGTGACTGTATGCCGGCGCGCGCCGCGGGACAAGGTAACTCATGGCAAGGTAACGCATGACCGCGGTAGTCGTTAACCGACACAGGCGCCTGCGAACTGCGGTGACGGACGCCTGGTCCGATGGTGCGTGCCGACGCCTCATGGCCATGGCCCTGGTCGACTCGACTGGCACCGGCATGTTCCTCGCGACGTCGGTGGTGTTCTTTACGCGAAAGGTCGGCTTGTCGACTGAGCAGGTCGGGGCCGGCCTGTCCATTAGCGGGGCGCTCGGCCTGGCGGGCACGCTTCCCCTGGGGCATCTGGCGGACCGCCTCGGCGCCAAGGCGGCGACTGTACTGGTCAACATTTGGCGCTTCGGCGCCTTCTTGGTGTACCCATTCGTGCACACCTGGTCCGAGTTCGTTTTGGTCGCCTGCTTTATCGCTGTCCCGAACATGGCCGCGCCTTCGCTGAGCCAGGCTCTGGTCGGAGCGGCGATAGGGCCGGAGCGCCGCGTGCGAACGATGGCGCTTATACGGGCATTGCGCAATGTCGGGTACAGCCTGGGCGGCTTGGCGGCCACTGGAGCGCTCGCATGGGACTCGAAGTCGGGTTACCAGGCACTAATTGTGGTCGATGCGGTAACCTTCCTCTTTACCGGGCTCATGGCGCTCGGAGTGCCTGTCGCGGTCAGCTCTGACGGACGGCCACGCACGGTCGATTTGGCCGCACGAGCGCCCGCGCCAGTGGGGACCAGCGCCCGCAGACGGGTGGCCTTACGTGCCAGTGGCCCGCTAACGGACGCCCCGTTCGCCATGTTGTCTCTAACCAACGCCGTGCTGTTGGTGCATATGACGTTGTTGAGCATCGGCATTCCCTTGTGGGTGACAGAGCACACCAAGTCACCCCGGGCCGTGGTCGGCGCCTTGTTCGTCATAAATACTGTTGGCGCAGCGCTGTTTCAGGTGCGCGCCAGTCGTGGCGCCGGCACCCCGGAGGGGGCGGCACGCCTGCTGCGCAAAGCGGGGACGGCCTTGGGCGTCGAGTGCTTACTACTTGCCTGGGCGCCTTCATTAGGTGCCCTGTTGGCCACCGCCGTCCTGGTGGCTGCCATTGTGGCACATACGGGTGGCGAGTTGTTCCAGTCCGCCGGCGGCTGGGAGCTGTCATTTTCACTGGCACGCAAAGGCCAGGAGGCCCGCTACATCTCTACGTTCAACCTTGGTATGAGCGCACAGCAGGTGCTCGGCCCGCTTCTTATAACATTTGTGGCCGCCAACGGTGCAGTCGCCTGGGGAGTCGTAGCCACCGCCGTGGTCCTCGCTGGGTTGTGCGCGGTGCCGCTGGCGCGCTGGGCCTCCACCGGACGTCTCGTACTGCACGAACCCGGCGCCGCCTTCAGCGACTGACATTATTTGTCCCCGAGAAGTAAATACGTATCAGCTACCCGGCGCGGACTGCTCTACATAGCAAACACTCCACCTTGTACTAAGTGGGGCCCATCAGGAGGGATCGCATAAATGAACCGGTACGAATTGGTAGTCGACAACCCTCGGCTGGGCGAGTTGCAGCGCCTGGTTGTGGGTGCTCGAGCTGACATCATAGGGCATTCGATCTACAGCACAGTGACCTCGAGCGACGACGTGCGCAAGTTCATGGAGTACCACGTGTTCGCCGTGTGGGACTTCATGTCGCTGTTGAAGAGGCTGCAGCAGGCGTTGACGTGCGTCCAGACCCCTTGGGTCCCCATAGGGACCGGGACGAGCCGTCGTCTTATAAACGAGATCGTGTTGGTGGAGGAAAGCGACGAGTACGACGGTGGGTTCCTTAGCCACTTCGAGCTGTACCGGCTGGCAATGGTGCAGGCCGGCGCGGACGACAGCGCTATTGCGTCCTTCCTCCAGCAGCTGGATGCTCGTGGTGACGTGCGTGGCGCCCTCGAAAGCGCCGACGTACCCGAGGCTGCGAGCCGTTTCGTGCGCACGACATGGGATATCCTCGAGAACGCCCCGGTCCATGCCCAGGCGGCAGCCTTTGCCTTCGCACGGGAAAACCTTATCCCGTCAATGTTCCAGCAGTTGACTGCTATCAGCGAGCGCGAGGGTTTGTCGTTGTTCCAGGACTACCTGGTGCGCCACGTTGCTGTCGACGAGGAGGAACATACCCCGATGGCCATGCAGCTGGTGATCGACCTGTGCGGTGACGATACGCAGCGCTGGTCGGAGTGCGGTGAGACGGTGCGCCTGGCTCTTGATGCCCGTCGAGAGCTGTGGGACGTCGTCGCCGATCTCATGTCCGTGCGGGCCTGATTGCCGATCGACGGTCTAATGAGCATTGACGCTGCGATACCTATGCCTGCTCACGCCTGGTTGAACGGCAGGATCGTGCCGTTCGACCAGTGTGTGGTCCATGCCCGCAGTCAAGGCGCCTTTTGGGGCGCGAACGTGTTCGAAGGGCTGCGGGGTTACTGGGACGCCGAGCGGCAAGACACGGCGGTCTTCCGGTTGCAGGACCATCTTGGTCGCTTGTCCCGCTCTGCCAAGTGCCTACGCCTCGGCATCGCCTGGTCTGATGCCGACCTGGCACAGGCGTGTATGGACGTCGTGGTGGCGAACGACCTACGCCAGGACGTCCACATGTGCGTTGTGGCCTACTTCGACATGGCGCCCAACTGCGACCCGATGGTGCTCACCGCGAACACGGGGGTGCACATAACGGCCACGGCAGCGCCACGCACCCCGGGTTACAAAGACGGTGTAAGTGCCTGCATTTCATCGTGGAGACGGATCGGTGATGATTCCATGCCCCCCCGGATCAAGACCGGGGCCAATTACCACAACAGTCGCCTGGCACACCACGAGGCAGTCCGCAACGGTTACGGGACCACGCTGTTGCTCAATCCACAGGGCCACGTTGCGGAAGGTCCCGGCTCGTGCGTGGTCATGGTGCGCGATGGGAGGCTGGTGACGCCGCCGGCCACCAGCGGCGCTCTGGAGGGCATCACTTTGGAGACAGTGGGCGTCCTTGCCGAGACAGCCGTTGGCGCTCAGCTCGAGTACCGGGAAATCGACCGTACCGAGCTGTACGTCGCCGATGAAATCTTCCTTTGCGGGACTATGTGCGAGGTGCAACCCGTGGTGTCCGTTGACCGCCTCGCCGTGGGGCCCGGCGTGCCCGGCCCCATAACGCGCCGGTTGCAGGAAGCATTTGACCGCAGCGTCCGAGGCGGTGCCCGTGCCGAGTGGTGCACGTGGGCGCAGGCAGCCGAGTACCGAACTGGTCAACCCGCCGTAGGAGTGGTGGTGTGAGCAGGTGATGACCAGTCGATTGGTACGTTCGGTCCCCGACGTCGACGCAACGGTCCCGGGCGGGGAGTTCAGCACCGCACACCAGGGGAGCCCGTCAACCGAGTCCGTCCTCGGGTTGCTCGACCACCACGCAAGGTCCCGACCTGACGCGGCTGCTTTGGTGTCTGGGTCGCGCCGGCTCAGCTTTTCAGAGCTGGTGACCTCCGCAGCGGCGATAGGCGCCAGCCTGCGCGAGCACGGTGCCCAGGCAGACGTCTGCGTGGGCCTACTTGCCGAGCCGGGGCTAGCGCTCGTAGAGGGCGTATGGGGCATCCTGGCCAGCGGGGCAGCCTACCTGCCGCTATCACCCGAATACCCGCGTCAGCGGTTACGTTTCATGATGGAACTGGCCGGGGTACGCACGGTACTCACCAATGCGCAAACGCGCGCACTGGCGCTGGGCACGGTCCCGGATGGCACGACGGTGCTCTCCATCGAGGAGGCTCGCCGGGATGGAGAGGGCGGGCGGTTCGCCGCCGCGGCTCCCAGTGACCTCGCGTACGTTATTTTTACCTCGGGCAGTACAGGGCGCCCAAAGGGCGTCATGATCGAGCACCGGGGGATAGCCAACCAGATGCGCTGGTTGGGGGTCGAACAAAGCCTCGGCCCAGGTGCCCGCATACTGCAAAAAACTCCCTTCTCCTTCGATGCGGCGCAATGGGAAATCCTCTCACCTGCGTGCGGTGCCACTGTCGTGTGCGCGCCGGCTGGTGCGCATCGCGAGCCGGAGCTGATTGCCGCTTGCGTAAGTGACCACGGCGTGACCCACCTCCAATGTGTCCCCACCTTGTGGGACGCTCTTGTCGAAGACGGCGGTTTGCGCCTCTGCTGGTCTTTGCGCCGGCTTTTTAGCGGGGGCGAGGCACTGAGCACTCCCTTGGCGCGCCGGCTCTTGGAGGCCGTGCCGCGCGCGGCGCTGACAAACCTGTACGGGCCGACGGAGACCACGATCAATGCGACGGCGTACCGGGTGCGGCTCGAGGACCTGTTGGGCTCAGAGCCGGTACCCATTGGGCGCCCGGTGGCCAACACCGGGGTTGTCGTCATGGGACCGGGCATGCAGGAGACAGCACTCGGAGAAGTGGGTGAAATATGCATCACGGGCGTGCAAGTGGGCCGGGGCTACCTGAATGACGACAATCTCTCCGCGGGCGGCTTCACGCTCTGGGAAAGGCCCGGTCGAGGGCCTTCCCGCCTTTACTGCACCGGTGACATGGGCTACGTGGACCGGCACGGTCAGCTCGTCTATTGCGGGCGGCGGGACCATCAGGTCAAAGTGCGGGGGCACCGCATTGAACTCGGCGAAGTCAAGACAGCCATTGAGCAGCACCGCTGGATCCGGCAAGCGGCGGTAGTGCCGTGGACGGCGAAGCATGGGAGCGTCAACCTGGCCGCTGTGATCACGTTGGACCCCGAGGAGGCCGCCTTGATGGACCAAGGCGTGCATGGTACCCATCACCAGTCCAAGGCGGGGCGCTTGCAAGTGCGCGCGCAGTTGTCCAAGCCGGGTCAGCGCAGCACCGAAGAGCTCACCGGCCTTCCTGTTGTGGCTTTGCCACGGGCATGCGCGGATGGAGAACAAGTACTGCTTGCCTTCCGGCGCAAGACGTACCGGTACTTCGAGGATATTGGGCCGACACGCGAGGAACTGGTGCAGCTGTGCCTGGATGCGGCGCAGTCGTGGCCGCAGAAAGCCAGCCCCTCGCAACCCATGACCTCGCCATCCATGACCCGGCCATTGGGTCTTGCCGACTTGGGCAGGATGCTGCGATGGTTCGGGCCCTTCCAAAGCAGTGAGCGGCTATTGCCGAAGTACACCTACGCGTCCCCCGGTGCGCTATACGCAACACAAATTTATATTGAGGTGGACCGAGCCGTTCCGGGGCTGGCGCCGGGCATCCACTACTTCCACCCCGAGCGCCACGAACTGTACCACGTTGCCGGTGCGGACCGAATTGCGGGCCGCCGGGGGAGTGGGTGCCGTGTCCATTTCGTAGGGCGACGTGGCGCGATCCGGGACGTCTACACCACAAACATAGATGAGGTCCTGCACCTGGAGGCGGGCCATATGTTGGCGGTGCTCGAAAAGGCGGTCCCGGGTGGGGCCGGCGACTTGCACCTTCTCGACGCCGAACTTCCTCTGTCACAGTTCGGCCTGGACAACGACCATGTACACCTGCTGACAGTGCAGCTTGGCCATTCCACGCGAGGCCGACCACTCCCCGAACCGGTGACGTACGTGCAGGCGATGAGCCCAAGGACCCCCGGCTTCAGGGAAGGGCTTTACCGCTTTATCGGTGACGATCTCATCTGGGAGTCGGCCGACGTCATCGAGCGACGCCATGTGATTGCCATAAACCAGGCCGTTTACGAACGCGCCACCTTCGCCATGACTTGGTCCGTACCTGTGGCCACCGGGTGGAGCGGGTTCGTCGCCCTGGGCCGTGCGCTGCAAATGTTCCAGATGAACGAGCGAGGGTTCGGCGCCATGTCGTCGGGCTACGCGTCGTTGACCGGCCGGCCGCTGCCAGCCGCTCGGCGCTTGGACGAAATCCTTGGCCGTCCCAGTCTGTCGTACTTCGCCGTGGCTGGCAGAGTGGGCGCCCGCCAACTCGAAAGCAGGGGTATGGAAGAGGATGTGGTCCATATGCGTGGTCCGGCAGAGATGTTACGCGACGACCTCGCCGAGGTGCTCCCCGAGCATATGGTGCCTAGCAGGGTGCTGGTCGTCGATGAGATACCGGTCAATAACCACGGGAAGGTGGACTTGGCTGCGGTGCGGACGCTAGTCGAGAACCATCAAGCACAGCGGCCGTTTATTGCGCCGGCCACGCCACTCGAACGCCGGCTGAGCGACATCTGGTCAGAGCTGTTGGACCTGGAGCGAGTTTCGGTCACGGACGATTTTTTCGAATGTGGAGGCGACTCTCTCGTGGCCGTAGTGTTGACCAACCGGCTAAACGACCACCTCGGTGCTCGGTTGCCAGTGCAAGCTGTATTCGAGGTCCCCACCATCGCGAAGATGGCCGCGCGCATTGAGGCGGGCTCGTACCGCCCTGCTTCTCGGCTCGTGGAGCTGGCAAAAGGATGCGACGCCTTTACTCACGGCGGCGGCTCCCGGCATCTTCCAACTGTATTTGTCTGGCCCGGACTGGGCGGCTTCCCGATGGGCCTGCGCTCTTTTGCTGAGCAGCTCTGCGGGCAGCACCTGCGGGGAGGGACAGTCGTAGGTGTGCAATCCTGCGGCCTCAATCCCGGCGAGCGACCCTACGCCTCGTTGAAGGAGATGGTTGATGCCGACGCCGATATCGTCACCATCGCTGCCGCCGGCTCACCTCTTTACCTGATTGGCTACTCCTTCGGAGCGCGTCTCGCATTCGAGGTCGCCCGGGAGGTCGAGCGCCGGGGGCATCTGGTGCAGGGCTTGGTCTTGGTGGCACCGGGGCAACCCGGGATCCCACAGAGCTTGCTTGGCGCGAATGGGCACGCCGACCCCATGGGGGCGCCTAACGTCGCCTCTGTCCCGGCCCGGCACAGAGCAGAGTTTTCTGACCCAAGGTTTGTCGCCGTCGCGCTGTCAGTATTCGCAGGGCGTATCGACGAGGGTCTGGTACGGCAGGCTATGGCCCGCGTAGGCGACGAGCAGTCGTTCGTGGCCTTCGCCAGTGAAGTGTTCCACGATCTGGACACCGAGTTCATCCGTCGCGTAGTGCGGCTGGTGGTCGTTACGTCGGCTCTTTCAAAAGAACCTCCGGGGGATGCCGCTACGTTAGGGGTCAGAGCCGACGTGGTCCGCGCTCGGGGGGACGCGGCGTCCTTTGTGGAAGGGCTGCCCGATGTCGGGCTGGTAACCGAGGTGAGGGCTGACCACTACTCGAGCACTCGATCCCTGGAGGGGATCGATGAGCTCTGCTCGGTGATCGGGCCGCTGTTGCGCCGCGGTGTCCGGTGATCAGGTCGCTGGCCCGGCTCCTCGGGGAGGATGTCCGTACTGTGCTCGAACGGGACCCGTCGGCGCAGGGGGTGTGGGAAGCACTCACGCACCCCGGGTTGCTGGCGGTATGGGCGCACCGTCTGGCGCACCGGTTGCACCGGCGCGGGAACCGCTTGGCGGCGCGGGTGGTAGCCACAGTCTCCCGGACCGTCTCCGGCGCTGACATCCACCCGGGCGCCGTGCTGGGTCGCCGTGTCTTCATGGACCATCCCGCTGCGGTGGTCATCGGCGAGACCGCACATATCGGTGACGACGCCACGATCTATCAGCAGGTCACGCTGGGGGCGATCGGGTGGTGGCAGGACAACGTGCGCCCATCGGGGACGCGCCGGCACCCGGTCGTTGGCGCCGGCGTGGTCTTAGGAGCGGGAGCCACGGTCCTTGGGCCGGTGACTATCGGTGCCCGATGCGTTATAGGCGCAGGTGCCCTCGTGATAAAAGACTTGCCTCCCGCGACGCGAGCGCTCGCTCCGTTGGCGACCGTAGTCGGGACTGAGCCCTGCTTCGAGCAGGTCCTCGAATCGCTCCGTTTCACAGCAACTGCGGGCTCGTGGTGAGGCCGATGAAGGCAACTGGAGGCTGGATGCATACAAAAATGACAATCACCATTACCACGGCACGATCGCGAGCGTTGGCATCATGACAGTACCGGCACAGCTAGCCGCAGAGGTGTTTGCACCCTCGGCCCCCTCGTGCGCGGACATCGCCGGTGGCATCGAGGATCTGATAGGTGGCACACCACTCCTGTCCTTGCCCGTGGAGGGCGGGGCGGAAGGCGCCCAACTGCTGGCGAAGCTGGAATGCATGAACCCCCTGTCGAGCATCAAGGACCGTACGGCCCTATGGATGCTGCGCCAGGCAGAGGACGCGGGCCTGCTCTTGCCCGGGGGTACGGTCATCGAGGCCACATCGGGTAATACCGGTATAGCGCTGGCGGCCCTCGCCGCTTCTCGAGGTTACCGTTGCATTGTCGTGATGCCCGACAACGCCACGTGCGAGCGACGCAGCTTGCTGGCAACGCTCGGGGCGGAGGTCGAACTGACGCCGCGTGAGCTCATGTTCAGGGGTTGTGTCGAGCGTGCGCTGGAGATACACGCCTCCGTGCCCGGGTCGTGGTACGCACGCCAACACGAGAACATGGCGAACGTCGACGCCCACCGCCATACGACCGGCCCAGAGATATGGGCCGGTACCTCGGGCGCCGTCGATGTGGTCGTATGTGGCATCGGCACCGGTGGCACCATCACAGGTACCTCAGAGTTCTTAAAGAGCAAGAAACCGGCCGTGCTTGCCATCGGCGTCGAGCCGGCCGGCTCACCGCTGTTGTCGGAGGGATGGGCGGGACCGCATGCTATCCCCGGGCTTACGGGAGGGTTTGTTGCAGCTACTACAGACCGCTCCGTCATCGACGAGGTCATGACGGTCACGGACGAAGATGCGTTGCGCACGACCCGCTGGTTGTCCCGCCGGCGGGGATTGCTGGTCGGGATCTCGTCCGGGGCGGCGGTGCACGCTGCTTCGCGTGTCGCCCGCCGTCCATCGAGCGCGGGCTGCACGATAGTCTGCATCCTCCCGGACACGGGCGAGCGTTACCTAAGTATCCTGGCCGCAGAGGAGAGCCGGTGAGCGCGCCCTCGTTGATGCTGATCGGCGCCAAGGACGAGACTGTCGACAAGGCTGTCGCGCTCGGCTTGGAGGTAGTCCTCCTGCAGCACCCGGCCAAAGTTACACCCAGGCAAAAAGAGGTTGTAACGGCGTGCCACATCGTCGATTACACGGACTGGGCGGAGGTGAGGCCACTGATCGAGTCGATCGCCGGACGCCGGCGCATTGGATCAGTGCTCTCTCTTACCGAAGCCGGCGTCGAGAACGCCGGCCGGGCAAATGACCTGCTCGGTCTGGGCGGTACGGGTTACGTTGTCGCCCGACGGTTCCGCGACAAAGCGGAGATGCGCAGTCACCTCGAGCGGACCGGGTTCGACACTGTTGCCCATGCTCACCTGGGCACGCGAGCGGATTTGGAGCACTTTGCCTCTCGCAACGGGTTCCCGTTCGTGGTCAAGCCGGTGGACGCCACGGCGGGGGTCGGCGTCATGGTGGTAGCTGGCGACCACGACTTAGGGCACGTGTGGGAGAAGGTGCGGGCGCTGAAGGGCAGCCGTACTAATCGCGGCTCGACCCTTTATACGCTCTCGCGCTTCGTCATGGAGAGCTACCTCGAAGGGCCCGAGTTCAGTGTGGAAACCATGAGCTACCAAGGGCGCCACGTCGTTCTGGCCATCACCGAGAAGTACCTTGCGGCTCCCGGTACCGCCGAGGTAGGCCATGCCGTACCTGCTCGCGTTCCTCGAGACGTTCAGGATGAGATCAAACGCTACGTGCGGTCACTGCTCAGCGTGATGGGGCTGCGGGACGGCCCCGGCCACACAGAGGTGCGGCTCGGCCCCACGGGGCCAAGGGTTATCGAGGCACATAACCGTCCGGGCGGAGGTGCGATCCCGTCGCTGGTGCGGGCGGTCACTGGAGTCGACCAGGCCGGTGCCGCCTTGGCGGCGCCGTTCATGATCACCCAGCCGCTGCCCGGGGACCCGCCAGCGACTGGCGGCGCAGCCAGCCGGTTCCTGGCAAGCGACGGAGGGGTGCTCCGATCCATCGAGGGCTTCGAACCTCTACGGGCATGCCCGGAGGTGCTGGTGGCTGCACCACTGCTTGCCGCCGGCCAATGTGTCGGTGCTCTTCGTGATAACTGGGACCGCGTGGGGATGGTCGCCGTCAAGTCAGCTGACCCGGGTTCGGCGCTGGCGCTGGGCGAAGAGTTGCTGGATGAGCACGTGAGGGTCGAGCTCACTTCGTCAGCGCAGGGTACCCATCGGGCCTACGTTGTCCCCCTCAGTGGCGCTAACCGGCCGAACCTGATGGAGGTGGCCCAATGAGCGTGCTGGTGCTGAACCGAAATCCCTTAGGCCCTTTCCCTTATAACCGCTGGCTTAGCGGCTATGAGGGCCACATCGTTGTCATCGCCCCCCGTGACCGTATTGAGCTCATGGGAGAGCAAGTCCCCTTGGACAACCTCGGCTACAAGCACTTGGAGATCCTGAGCAGCTTCGACGACGAGAAGCACCTCGTCAATGTGGCCACCGAACTGGCTCATGCGTACGGGGTTCGTTACGTGCTCACCCATCGTGACGCAGATCTGTCGATAGCCGCACGGTTGCGCCAGGACCTGGGCCTTGATGGCCCATGGCCCGAAGACGTGCTCGCCTTCCGGGACAAAGCGGTTATGAAAGCGCGTGCTCGGGCGGCTGGCATACCCGTTGCCGAACACGTCGTGCCCTTAGGCCCGGAGGACGTCGGCCGCTTCGCTGCCGACCAGGGGTACCCGATTGTCCTAAAGCGCCGGGATGGCTACAACTCGATCGGTCAACAGATCATCCACGACGAGCCGGCCCTCCGGCGCGCCCTCAAGGCGATGGAGGGGAGTACCGACTGGCTGGCGTATCTCGTGGAGGCATTCGTCCCCGGCAAGATGTGCCATGTAGACGGGCTGGTGTTGGACGGGCGCACGGTGTTGGCGTGGCCCTCCCAGTACCAGTACTCGCTGTCGTCGTATGCCACCGACCGCGGCCCGCGCATCGACTTGACCCTGGGCCCGGATGATCCTTTGACCGGCCGGCTGCTCGAGTTCACTCTAAGGGTGCTGGCGGCGTTGCGCCCCGCGGTACGGATGCCGCACCACGCGTTTCATGCCGAGATCTTCCACACCCCTCACGACCAGCTCGTACTCTGCGAGATAGCGGCCCGCCCCGGGGGTGCCAAAGTGCGAGAGGTTATCGGGGGACTGTTCGACGTGGACTTGGCTGAGGCCGTCAGCCGGGCAACGGTTGGTCTGCCGGTGCCCGTGCTGGAGTCTGTACGGAGGGGTGAGCCGCTACCAAAACCTAAGTGTATGGGCGGCCAGGTGCTGCTCATGAAGCGCCCGGGCCTGGTACGTTCCCTACCTGCGCTGCCCCAACACGACTGGTTGACGTCGTTTTCCTACTTTGTCAAGGTGGGGCAGCGGATGGCGGGTGCGACCGGCTCGGCCGATTTTATGGTGGGGGCCGTAGGGATGGCTGCCAATCGGGCCGAATGTGAGTCGCGCTTGAGGGCTTTGGGGGAGTATCTGGCGTCGAGCATCGAAGTGGAGGAAGCGCCCGTACAGACAGGCGCGCCGGGTAATTGACCAAGGTCGGTCGGCGCTACATCGTCGGTATGGCCGTCGACGCCACTGGCAACGGCATGTACAGACCGGTGTCACTGCTGTACTTCCACTTCGTGACCAAGATGCCGCTGACACGCGTAGGCATTGTGCTTACCTCGGCGGCGCTCCTGGCACTTATCAGCAACCCCGTGGCCGGGATGGTGATCGACGCTGTTGGGGCACGGGCTTCGGTGGTAGGTGGGTACCTGCTGCGTGCAGGAGCATTTACTGCTTTCCCGTTCGTGCACAACGAGTGGACGATGTTCGCCGTCCTCGCTGTAGTGGCATTGGGCGATGGTTCCTACCAGCCGTCCATCCAGTCCTTTGTTGCCGCTACGGTTGCGGGCGCAGAGCGGGACAAGTTGATCGCCGTCCAGCGCAGCCTGCGCAATGCCGGATTGGGCGCCGGCGGGCTCCTGGCAAGCGTGGCCCTGGCCGCCGGGACCAATAGGGCGTTCTACGCCATCGTCTTGACCAATGCAGCGTCGTTCGTAGTGGCGGCCATCCTTATCCGGTCTATCCCGGCTCCGAGCCATGCGCGTGCCACGACGGCCAGTGGGGCGATGACTAGTAAAAAAGGCTACCGCGCCGTAGTGCGCGACCGCGTGTTCGTGGGCCTCACGCTGGCCAACGTGCCCGTGGCATTCGGCTACATGGTGCTCTCGGTAGTGCTTCCGGTGTTCGTCACCCAGCACCTCAAAGAACCAAGCTCGCTGGCGGGGGCTCTGTATGCCGTCAACACAATCGGGATTGCCGCCCTCCAGGTGCCGATCAGCCGTCGCCTCACCCGTTATCGAAGGACTCGGGTGGCGTTGGCGGGCGGCATGGTGTTCGTGAGCTCGTTCCTCGTGTTTGCCGGGCTGGATATCGGGGTTGGCCGTCCCGTCTTGCTCGCCGGAGTGTTCTTTGCCACGGCAATTTTCACTGTCGGAGAACTGTTGCAAGGCGCTACTACTTCGGCCCTGGCCGCCAGCGCTGCGCCAGCGCAGGCGCGTGGGCGCTACCTTGCCTTCTACCAGTTCTCTTGGGCTGTCCCGTCGGCGTTGGCCCCCGCTGTGCTCACTGGCCTGTTGAGTGTTTCCGCTGCCCTTTTATGGTTAGTACTGGCGGGCGGAGTCGCGGCAGCCATGGCAGCCTTGGTGCTTCTGGAACAAAAGCTCCCAACGGACGCGGTATGGCCGTCCACGCCCGACCGGCAAATGGACGGCCCGAGCAGTGATCTCCAAGAACCCAGTGGTCTAGAAAAGCCCAGTGCACTTCAAACACAAGGAGCGACAGTTGCCGCACGTAACGGTGAAGCACTTCCCCCGAGCCCTCACCCCGGCAGCCCAGGACGAGCTTGTCAGGTCTCTGACTGCGGCGGTGTGCAAGGCGTTCGCCTGTGACGAGCTGGTTGTATCAGTAGCCGTGGCGCCGGTGCCTGCACGCGATTGGGAGGAGAAGGTTTACCGCTCCGAGATAGAGGCAGCAGCCTACGAAGGGACGCTTCTAAAGGCACCTGTCTACGGCAAAAGGTCAACCGCATGACCTAGACGCGACACGGCGCCCCTTCCCGCGCCGGGCCGGGCGCCGTGTCCGCGTCAGGTCCTAGTTACCCCAGGGTGCCTACCACCCCACTGCCACCTGCACGTACTGGCCGTCGGTGGTGTTGAAGTCCGAAGACTGGCCATAGTCATCGGCGATACCGTAGGCCTTGCCGCCCATAGCCACCTGGTGCCAGAACATGGAGTAGTAGTTGCACGGTGGGTCGCGAAAGTTACACGACGCAGGTCGTAGGGCTTGTTATTGAGGCTTGTGGTGATAGACCGGCGAGCGTGAGGTACTTGCTACGACCGCCGGCGGACGTGACTTCCGGCCTGTTGACCCTGCCCTGGCACCTCCCCCTAGACGACTGGCGCGACGACCGTCTCGTCGAGATCCGCCACCGGGGTACATCGCGCCATGTGGTTCGCTTTGTATCGGACATGGGTAACGTGTACGCCTTGAAAGAGATGAACGAGCCGTTAGTACGCCGGGAATACCGCTTGCTCAAGGAGCTGAACGGCCTGGGCGTGCCATCGGTCGAGCCGGTGGGGATCGTCTACGACAGGGGCTCGCACGAAGGCACCCCGCTCGACGCCATCTTGTGCACTGCTTTCCTCGAGTACTCGATGACCTACAGGGCTCTGTACTCCGACCCGCACAGGCCCAGGCCGACGGACCGCCTGCTCGACTCGTTGGTGGAGCTGCTGGTCCGCTTGCACCTCGCCGGGTTCTTTTGGGGGGACTGTTCCCTGTCCAATACGCTCTTTCGCCTGGACGCGGGCGCTTTCCAGGCGATCTTTGTCGATGCGGAAACCAGTGAGCTGCACGCCACGCTCACCCGGGGCCAGCGCAACTACGACGTCGACCTCGCCTACGACCGGGTCGGCGGAGAGCTCATGGACCTGGCCGCCGCGGGGCTGCTCCCCGCTGACGCCCAGCCCGAGGAGCTCGCCGAGCAGATCCCATTACGCTACCAACGGCTTTGGGACGCGCTCACTGAAGATGTCGTCATCCAGCCGGCGGAACAGCGTATGCGTATTGCCGAGCGGCTGCGCAGGCTGAACGAGCTCGGGTTTGACGCCGACGAGGTCGAGTTGGTCAGCGCCGACCAGGGCTACCGCTTGCGGATCCGCACCCGGGTAGCCGAAGCCGGGCACCACCGGCACAGCCTGCGAGTGTTGACCGGCTTGGATGTTCAGGAAAACCAAGCCAGGCGCATACTGAACGATATTGCAAGTTACCGGGGGCACTTGGAAAAGCGTGAGGGAAGGCGCTATCCCGTTACCGTTGCCGCCAGCCGGTGGCTCGTGGACGTGTACGACAAGGTCATGGCTCTCATGCCTGCCGAGCTACTGACGCGCCTAGCCCCGGCTGAGGTCATACATGAGGTGCTCGAGCACCGCTGGTTCCTGTCGGAGAAGGCTGGGCGCGACATCGGGACGACGGCCGCGGCAAAGGACTACTTCGAGAAGGTCTTGCCCTTCGCCCCCGAAGGACTGGTCGCAGCCACGGGTGACCCTGCAATGGGGCGCTTCGGGGAGGACACGGGGTCGTGGTTCATCGATCCTCCCCTCCGTCAGGTTGAGCCTCCCCCCGACGCGACCGGCGCAAGCCGGTAGGCTTGTACACCCACTCCGGGTGTGCCAGCGCGGGGCGGGACCGTTCCATACCCGCCTGGGGTGCCCCCTAGGGGGCATCGAAGAACCGCGAGGGATCCATGACAAGCAATTCCAGGAACAACCGGCCGGTCCGCCAGGACAGGGACCGCGATGACGAACCCCGCTCGTCGAGCCGGCGCTCGCGCCAGCGCCTTGACGAAGAGGTGGTAGCGCTGAGGGACCGTGGCCAGAGTTATTCGGCCGTGGCCGGCGCTCTCGGTTTGAAGCGGGCGGTGGATGCCCAGGAAGCTTTCATCCGGGCTATGCGCAGCCTGTCCGAAGCTGACGGCCGAGCCCTACGAGGGCGGGAGATGGGTCGGCTCGACCAGCTCGAGGCCCGGATCCGCTCACGCGACGCCGAGCAGCCGGAGAAGATGGAGCGCCATCTCAACGCTCTCGCTGCGCTCCGTGAGAGCATGGGCTAGCAGAGTCAGAGCGTGGGGTAGCAGGCTGCGCCTGCCCGATTGACGGGAAGCCGCCGAAGTGTGCTAGTGTTGATGCAGCCGCGGCCCCCGAGTCATGCTGGTCGCGCGCCGTTGCCGGGTTCCCTTTGGTCTCCTGCAAGTTGTTAGAGCGTGATAAGCAGGAGGAAAAGGTTCAAATGTCCACTGGTACTGTTAAGTGGTTCAACGCGTCCAAGGGTTTCGGTTTCATAACCCCTGACGACGGCACCGCCGATGTGTTCGCCCACTTCTCGTCCATCGAGGGTGGGGGCTACCGCGAACTGGCCGAGGGCCAGAGGGTCGACTTCGACACCGAGCGCGGCGCCAAGGGCCTTCAGGCCAAGAGGGTCCGTCCTCTCTAACCCGGATTGCCGGTCTACTGGCCGGCATGTTTTTCAGCTTTGTCACCGGGCAGGCTTATGTCCTGCTCGGTGGGCAGGCCCTAGTCGTTTAGCGACCTAAGTCGTTTAGCGGTACGGTCGGCCAGTCTCTTCTAATTGTCGCGGGCGTCCGCCCGGCGGCGGCTGGCGCTTGAGCGCCGGCGTGGCCCACGAGATCCTCATCGAGTCGGCCATCTTCTTGCTTTCCCTACCGACTGGAGCCTCGTGAATACTTCCGCCTCGCGGAACGCGCCTGTCCTTTTTTCGGACCTCGGCGTCCCGGCGGCGTTGTCTGCCGCCCTGGAACAAAGTGGGATCACCACAGCCTTCCCCGTACAAGCCGCCACCCTGCCTGATTCGCTGGCCGGGCGTGATGTATGCGGTAAGGCCCCGACCGGATCCGGTAAGACGTTGGCTTTTGGCTTAGCGCTCTTGGCGCGGTTGCCGCGCTACACCGGCAAAGCCGTGCGCCGTCCTTCCGCTCTGGTACTGGTGCCGACCCGGGAGCTCGCTTCGCAGATCGAGGAAGTGCTCGCCCCGCTGGCTGCTGCCGTGGGGGCCCGAGTGGCGTCTGTTTACGGCGGCGTCGGGTATGCCAAACAATTGGCTGCGCTGAAGCGTGGCACTGACGTCCTCATTGCCTGTCCCGGCCGGCTCACCGACCTGGTCGACCGAAGGTCGGTGATCCTTTCCCATGTGGAAATAGTGGTTATCGACGAGGCCGACCGCATGGCCGACATGGGCTTTCTCCCCGCAGTGAGGCGCCTCCTCGATGACACGAGCAAGCAGCGCCAGACCTTGCTCTTCTCCGCCACGCTCGATGGCCCCGTGGACAAGCTCGTGCGCGAGTACCAGCACGACCCCGTCCGCCACGTCGTGGAGAGCGCGGAGGAAGACCGGGGGGACGTATCGCACCATTTCTGGCGGGTCGAGTCCCAGGACCGGGTGGCCGTTACCACCGACGCCGTGGCGGCTGCAGGCCCTGCCATCGTCTTTTGCCGTACCAAGCGCGGGGCAGATCGCCTGTCCGACCGTCTCGGCCGATCTGGCCTTGCGTCTGCCGCCATTCACGGCGACCGTAGCCAGAGCCAGCGTGACCGGGCATTGGCCGCGTTCCGGGCGGGCCGTCTCGACGTCCTGGTTGCCACCGATGTGGCGGCCCGCGGCATCCACGTAGACGACATCCCCCTCGTCATCCACTTCGACCCTCCGGCAGACGCGACCGACTACGTGCACCGCTCGGGCCGTACGGCAAGGGCGGGGGCCGACGGGACCGTCGTCTCGCTTGTGGGCAACGCCCATCTGTCGACCACCAGGGTCATCCAGCGCACGCTGGGCCTCGCCAACACCGTCTCCGAGCCGGAC
This sequence comes from Acidimicrobiales bacterium, assembly GCA_035702845.1. Taxonomy (GTDB): domain Bacteria; phylum Actinomycetota; class Acidimicrobiia; order Acidimicrobiales; family Palsa-688; genus JAJZMF01. The sequence continues at coordinate 2,396 of DASSZK010000150.1, read as the reverse complement.
GTGAGCTGCATCGGCAACCCCGGTGCCGCACCCAGGCCTTTGACCGCGACAACCGCCCCAGTGGCCTCCCGCGCTGACGGCGCCGGCAACCGGCGTCCTGTTGGGGTGCACGGTCGCAGCGCAGCGGGGGCTGTCCAAGGCAGGAAAAGGCGGCGCCCAGGCGGGACGGGCGCTGCTTGGCAACCGCACCGTTCCTCGAACGGTCGCCGCGCTAACTAAGCGCTCATCGGGGTACCTCAGCGGCAAGCGGGCAGCGCCACCTCGTCCAGGTCGGCGCCGCTGCGCGTCTCGCGCAGGTAATAGAGCTCCCCGCGTTGGTACCCCACGGCTCGGCCTCCCCACAGATCCGCGGCGGTGGGAAGGGCGGCCAACGGCCGGCCGGTCGCCGTGTCGCCGCAATAATCCGGAGCCTTGGCCCGGGCACCGTAGCCGGCATCTGCCTCGAACAGGTAACGGTCGCCGGCCACGACAATGATGGCGCCATAACCCCAGCCATAGATCGGTGCGAAGCGGCGCGTCTTCAACACGAAGCGCTGGATATCTGAGCCGTGGCCGGCCGCCGTCCATGTGACCACCTGCCCGTCTGCCACACCGGCGATGTAGCCGCCTGCCGCGCGAGCACTCGGGTAGCGCGAAACCGCTTTGCCAGTCGAGGGATCGAGAAACTCGAGGACGCCGGGTTGCAGCTCGGCTAAAACCGATCCGGCCGGGTTGCCGGCGAGATCCAGTACTACGGACCGCTTTGGTACGGCCACCCTGGCGCCGATATCCCCCGTGGCCGGGTTGACCCGCTCCAAGTCAGCGGTTGTCTGCACCCATATCCAGCCACCGGCAAGAGCCAATCCCCCTACGGCGGGGTGGTCCAGGGGCACGAGGCGCTCGACCTGCAAGTTCATAGCGTTAAGAGCGATAGTCCCGCGCCCGTGGTGACCCAGAGCTGGCCGTCCGTTATCACCGGGTGCGGCCAGTTGGCCACGCTTTTCACGAGCGTGGTCTCGGATCGGTAAGTGCCCGAGAGGGAAAACCGCTCCAATGCCTGCCCCGTGCTCACGTATATCCCGCCCGGTTGGACCGACACGACCGGCTCTTGTAGCGCCCCGGCGATCACCTTGACGGGGCCCGAGGGCGGGGGTGCCATTGCGGGCGTGGAGGGCGACGGCTGGGGTTGCGAAACGCTCGCTGCGGGCGCCGGTAGACCTGCGGGCAGCAAGCCTGCCGCAGTAGTAGTGGCTGCTATCCGCAACAAGTTACGGAGTGCCCGGGAGGGGTTCACCGGGTTAGCGCGGCTCACTCAGGGCTGCGGCACCTGCAGTGCCACAACGGCAATATCGTCCCTGGGCCGCCCCGACTGGAAGTCCACGATCTCGGAAACGAGGTCGTCGGCCAAGGTGGCGGCACCCACGCTCCGGTACCGGTCAAAAGCTTCCACCAACCGGTCGTCGCCGTAGAACTCCCTGCCGGCGCGGGCCTCCGTCACGCCGTCGGTGAACAGCAGCAGGCAGTCGCCGGGCTCCAGCCGGCAATGCACGTCCACAAGAGAGGGCTGGGCGAAGACCCCGAGCAGCGAGCCGGCCGCGCCGACGGGTTGAGGGAGGGAACGCGGCCGGCGAAGCAGCGGCAGGAGATGGCCACCGCTGCTCATGGTGACGTCCCAAGAACACCCGTCCCTGCGCAGGCGCAAAAGGGCGGCAGTACAAAAGCGCTCCACCTGCTCAGCCATCAGGACGGTGTTGAGCGTGGCCAGAGCTTGTGATGGTGACTCGGTGCGAACGGCTGCACCTCTGAGCGTGTAGCGGGCGAGGGCGGTCACGACAGCGGCCTCGACGCCCTTGCCGGAGACGTCGCCGATAACGACCACCCAGTCGTCGTCGGCCACCTCGAACACGTCGTAGAAGTCGCCGCCCACTTCCTCCCCCCTGCCTTCAGGCCGGTAGGCGGCGCCGACGTCCAAGCCGGCGATCTCGGGTGGTCTCGGGGGGATGAGCGTCGCCTGTAGCGCCCGGGCAAGGCTGACGGCGCGCATTTCCGCCGCCTCCGCCGCCTCTTTGGCCCTAAGCAGCTCGCGCTCGTACGACCGGCGCTCAGTGGCATCGAACACAGCGATACGGATCATCGCCGGGCCCCTCCCGGCGTCGGGCTCCACGTCGGCATTTACGAGCACTGGGAGGCGGCTGCGGTCAGACCTCAGGATCTCCACGGCTATCTCGCGCACATGGCCTTGCATCGAGAGCATGGGGGCTATATGTGTCTCGTAATAGATCCGGCCGCCGGCGCTCAGTAGCTCCGAAAAACGCCGTGCACCGACGAGGTCGCTTCGGCTGAACCCGGTCCAGGTGAGGAACGTCTGGTTGACCCCGAGGATAAGCCCTTCGGCTGATGCCACGACATATCCGCAA
>DASSZK010000029.1:0-4880 GCA_035702845.1 Acidimicrobiales bacterium | reverse complement strand
CGCCCACGCCTCGGACAGCACCGGCAAGTGCCGGAGCTTTTTGCCTACCCCCAGCACGTGGCGGGCCTGGCGGCGGCTACAGCGCCCCCTGGCGCAGACGAAGCCGGCGGCGTCCAGGGAGCCGTCGTCGGCCCACGCCCCTGAAGCATCGAGCTCGGCAGCGGCGGCAGCCAACTTGGCGCCCAGGCGGTCCATAAGCACGAAGGCCTTGGCGAACCCGTCGGGGTCGCTTGGCATATCGCTTTGCAGCGCCGCCTCCAGCTGCTCGATCATGCATACTATCGTACATATGTTCTGATCGGCACCGGACGAGAAATCCCCATATTCAGTGGGGAAGATCTTGGGGAACGCGGGGTTCTCAACGCGCGTGCTGCCAGTGTCGGTGTGGGAGGAGCGTTCACGCAGCTGCGACTGAAGGCTCGAGGCTTCCAGTGCCGCACCACGCGCCACCTCCCCACGATGACCGCCGCAGGCAGGGGACAATAAAGCAACAGAGGTGCTGCTATGCCTCGACGGCACGGGCGGGTCCAGCACGTGTAGCCGTGCACAGCAGGGCGGCGTGGCTGAAGCGTCTCAAAGGGACGCTAAGACAGAGATCGCGCCGGCGCCGGCGGTCCTCGACGCTTAGGCGGCGGTCCTTACAGGCTTAACCGTGCCGAAACATTCCTGCAACTCCCGGGACATCCAGCTCACGTAGCGTTCTGTCTCGAAGGTCCCGTTAGGCTCGACAGAGGAGGTTGGCACCGAAGGCGGTGTAGCAATACAGCTTGCTGCCACGAAAATTTGAGCACCTAGGGTTCCGCGCCCCAACGGGGGCGGCTGGTCCGAGAGGTGCGTGCAGGCGGTGGAGGGTGGTTAACACCCACATCCTGCAACACGGAGGGACAAAAGCCCGGGAGGCCCAGATGGGTTCCCGGGTCTTTTTGTTCCGGGCCGTCTAGTTCTGGGCCATCTATTCGCACAGTCAGGTTATCGCGCTTGGTAAGTCCGTCACACCCATCGACCGCGCGGCTCGATCGTACGGCTCGCTGAGCGTCCAGCAAGGAGAGGACTTCTAATATGCAAAGCAAAAAAGCGCACGTCGCCCGGCGCATGGCAGCGCTCTTGCTCGGTTCGGCCTGCACCACCGTGATGGCCGTAGTGCCCGCGGCGGTGAGCCAGGCGGCGCCGGCCAGCTATATGGCGGCGTCAGCCCGTTCACATGTCCTCAACCTACCCTTTACGGCTGACACCCAGCCCCCAGACCCCGACGTCTTCTACGCCGACCAAGGCTTGGAGATAACGACATCGGTATACGAGGGCCTTGTGCAGTACGCCACGAATACGCCCTACCACAAGATCGTTGCCGACCTTGCCACCTCGTGGAAGATCTCGCCCGACGGCAAGACGTACACCTTCGACCTGCGCCATGGCGTCCACTTCCACGACGGCACGCTCATGACCTCCGCGGCCGTAAAAGCCAGTTTCGCCCGCCGGCTGGCGGTAAACCAAGCCCCCGCCTACATGCTTGCCGACCTGGCGTCGGTGTCGACACCGTCCCCCTATGTCGCTGTTGTCCACCTGAAGACCCCGAACAGCGCTTTTATGGACTACCTGGCCTCCGCTTACGGCCCAAAAATCCTTAGTCCCACGGCTCTGAGCGCTCACGCCGGCACTGACCACGACCAGACTTGGTTGAAGACCCACGACGCCGGCACGGGCCCATACACCATCACGTCCGCCCAGCCCGGGCAGAAGTACGTCCTGTCTGCCTATAAGGGGTACTGGGGGGCGAAGCCCTGGTACACCACTGTCAATATCTCGATAATCCCAGACACCAGCACGCAACAATTGGAGCTCCAGCAGGGGCAGTTGACGGCGGTCCTGAACGACTTCCTCCCCGCGCCGGCCATCGCTTCGTTGCGCAAAAACCCAGCGTTCCACGTAGTCGAAGTACCCACGCTGCAAATGCCCATGGTTTGGGTCAACCCCAACTACGGGGTGTTTTCAACCATTGCCATGCGCCGGGGCCTGGCCGAGGCCATCAACCGCAAGACGGTGGTCCAGGACGTGTTCCCCGGGCGGGCCACACTTTCTACGCAGATATACCCCCAGGGCATAGAGCCGGCCGGCACGGCCCGCTTCGTACCCCGTTACAACCCCGGCGTGCTGACGCAGGCCGTGGCCAAGCTCTCCTCCAAGAAAGTGGAGCTCGCATACCAGGCGGATGACCCGAACTCGGCACAGATGGCCGACCTCATCCAGGCCGATCTCGCGGCGACGGGCCTGCAGGTCAGCGTCGTTGCCGTGCCTCAGGCCACGATCTACAGCTGGCCGGGCTCCAAGAGCAAGTCACTGCCGGACCTCCTGGTCGAGGTGAACTGGCCCGACGCCTACAACCCCGACACGTGGGCGCGCATTGCCATGACCCCGGGGGGCGGCCTCAATTACCTCAACTGTGACGTGCCTGCCGGTACGAGATTGCTAGACGCGGGCTTGGCCGCCACGAACCAGGCGACTGTGGCCACCGACTACCAAAAGGCCGGAGATGCCTTCGCCGCCTCGGGCTGCTGGCTGCCGATGGCGAACCTGGAAGGGACCATGGTGTTGCCCAAGTGGATGGGCGGTGTCGACTACCAGACGGCCGTCCCTCACACGATCGTCATTGCAGACCTGAGGCCTACTAGGTGAGGGCAGCTGTGCTCGAGGCTCACCAGCCTGTCGCGGGCAGCGCGCCCGGCGCCGGCAACCCTGGCCCGGCGCCGGGGACGAGCAATGCGTGCGCGCAGGTGCGGGACTTGCATGTGTCCTTTCGCCGTGGAGGCAAGGTCGTGCGCGCCCTGCGGGGAGTCGACATCTCGATCGCACCCGGGGAGATAGTGGGCCTGGTCGGGGAGTCGGGATCGGGTAAAAGCGTCCTGGGCTTGTCCCTCCTGGGCCTGCACACCGCCGCCACGACGCAGATGTCGGGCTCGTTGGAGGTGTTGGGCCACGACATGAGCGACGCTAGCCCCGAGGTCTGGCGCTCACTGCGCCGGCGCTACCTCGGGGCGGTGTTCCAGGATCCCATGACGTCGTTGAACCCGACAATGCGGGTGGGCCGCCAGGTCGAGGAGGCGGCCGGGTCGGCGGCCGAGGCGGCGAGGCTGTTGCGGGCGGTGGGTATCCCCGACGCCGAAAAGCGGATGTCCGCCTTCCCGCACCAGCTCTCGGGCGGGTTGCGCCAGCGCGTGATGATCGCAATGGCCGTAGCCGGCGAGCCCAAATTGGTCGTAGCGGATGAACCCACCACTGCTCTTGACGTCACGGTCCAGGCACAGATCCTTTCGCTGCTGCGCCGCCTGCGCGACGAGGTCGGGATGGCGATGCTCTTCATCACTCACGACCTCGGGGTCGCCAGCCAGGTGGCCGACCGGGTCGCCGTCCTTTATGGAGGGCAGATGATGGAGATGGGCCCGGCCGCGACCATGCTGGGCTCCCCATCGCACCCCTACACCCAGGGGTTGCTCCGTTCACGGTTGACCCTGAACGCAGATCGGGAACGGCCCATAAGGGCGATGGCCGGGGAGCCCCCGGATCCGGCATCACCCCCCGCTGGTTGCCCCTTCAGCCCGCGTTGCCGCCACGCCGGGCCGGAATGTGCCGGCACGCAGCCTTCGCTGGTGCAGACAGCTGGGACTCTCTCGGCTTGCTGGCACCCCCAGGTCGGGCCCCGCGAGGAAGCTGGGGCGACGAAGGCGCCGGCCTGGGCTGAGACCGGGCGCAAAAAGGGTTTGGCCCTCTTGGCCAACGGCGTCACGAAGCGCTTTACGTCCCGCAAGGGATTGCAGGTCGTGAGCATCCCCGCTCTGAGAGGCGTCGACCTTGAAATAGCAGAGGGCGAGGCGGTCGCGCTGGTGGGCGAAAGCGGGAGCGGGAAGTCGACACTTCTGCGGGCTATCGGCGGTCTCACAGGTATAGACGCCGGCTCGGTCGAGCTGGGTATGCCCGGCCGGCCTCAAATGGTTTTCCAGGACGCCGGGGCATCTTTGACGCCTTGGATGACGGTGGGAGCACTGGTTGAGGAAAGGCTCCAAGCCGCCGGTGTCGCCCGCAAAGACAGGCGTGAAGCTGCTAATCGGGCACTTTCGAGCGTGGGTTTGAGCCTGGAGGTCGCCAAGGCCAAGCCCCGCCAGCTCTCGGGTGGCCAGCGCCAGCGGGTGGCCTTGGCCCGGGTTATAGCCGTGCCGCCACCGTTGTTGCTTTGCGACGAACCGACCAGCGCGCTCGACGTATCCCTTGCCGCGTCCGTACTGAACCTCATAGGCGACCTGCGCCGGAGCCTGGACATGGCCGTGCTGTTCGTAACCCACGACCTGGCCGTGGCACGGGTGGTGGCCGACCGCGTGGCGGTTATGTACATGGGCCAGATCGTGGAGACGGGGCCAGTTCAATCCGTGATCGGCGCTCCCCGCCACCCCTACACGGCGGCCCTACTCGCGTCGGTGCCAGACCCGGGTGCCAAATTGCCGACCCCGTCAGGGGAGCCGGGTAGCCCGCTTGACCTTCCCTCGGGCTGTTCGTTCTCCCCGCGCTGCGCCCGGGCTTCAGACGGCTGCCTGTCCGCGGCACCCACTTTGGAGCTGCCCCGGCCGGACGACCATGCATACGCATGTTTCAACCCGCTGACCGGCGAGGACGAGCCGTGGCTGTAGCGGAACCGGCCAGCGGGTACCAGCAGGCGCCGGCCCGGGGCTGGAAGCAAATGGGGGTCCCGAGCCGGGTGTTGCGCCTCGGCCGGGCCATAAGGCTGAACAAGCCTGGGGCCGCCGCCATAGCCGTGCTCACCGGGCTGTTCGTCGTCGCGCTTGCCGGACCTTACCTGGTGCCCCATAACCCGCTCCTGCCGATCGGCCTGCCTT
>DASSZK010000396.1:0-3167 GCA_035702845.1 Acidimicrobiales bacterium | reverse complement strand
GGATCACATTGCGCTACGAAGGCGACGACCAGGTCGGCGCCGCTCGCCAGCGCAATTCCGAGCTGTCCAAGGTGATGGAGCGGGCCATCGAGTGGTACCACGACCGGCTGGTGTCGGGCCGCGACGCCGGGGGCGCCCGGGCCTATCTACGTAGCCGCGGCTATGACGGAGAGACGGTCCGCCAGTTCAAACTGGGCTGGGCGCCTGAAGGGTGGGACAACCTCGTCCGCCAGCTCGGGGCCGGTACTGAGCTTCTGATCGCTACGGGGCTGGCGTTCAGGAACCAGGCCGGCCGTATGAACGACTCGTTCCGGGGACGGGTCCTGTTCCCGATCTACGACGCGGCGGGGAGGCCTGTGGGGCTCGGAGGGCGTGCCTTGCCGGGCTCGCCCGGGCCCAAGTACAAGAACACCCAGGGCACAGCCCTGTACGACAAGAGCAGGATCCTTTATGGGCTCAATTGGGCCAAGGCCTCCATCGTCGAGCGCGGCCGTGTCGTGGTGTGCGAGGGGTATACAGATGTCATCGGCCTGCACCGGGCCGGTATCACCGAAGCGGTAGCCACCTGCGGCACGGCCCTGGCCGAAGGGCACGTCAAATTGCTCACGGGCTTTTCGAGGCGAATAGTTCTCGCCTATGACGCCGATGGAGCGGGGCAGGGCGCCGCTGAGAAGTTTTATGACTGGGAGAAGCGCTTCGAAGCTGAGATCCGCGTCGTCGAGCTTGAACCAGGGTCCGATCCCGCCGACCTAGCCAAGTCGGCCCCGCAAACCTTGCGCAAGGCCGTCGAGGGGTCGTCGCCTTACCTCGGTTTCCGGTTGCGCCGGCTTTTCGCCACGGCCGACCTTGCTAACCCCGAGGGCCGGGCCCGCGCTGCGGAGGCGGCCATGACATTGATCGTGGAGCATCCCGACGTGCTGGTGCGCGACCAGTACCTGATGGAGGTGTCCGACCGCTGCCGGCTGAGCCCGGAGCAGCTGCGGGCGCTCGCGAACCGCACGGCGGCCGGTTCGCCGAGCGGGGCGCCCGCTAATCGCGTCGGTCAGGCAGCACCGCCGGGTCAAGCAGGCCGCTCGTCATGGGAGGAGCGAGACGGTAAGAGCGCTCGGCGGGGCCCCCTTGTCCCTACGCCCGCGGCGAGAGCCGTGACCTCGGCCAAGGTCCCTTTGCCCGAGTTGGAGACGTTGCGCCTGGCGGTCCATCACCCTGAGCTCGTCGCCGGGCGCGCCCACCCCGCCCTCTTCCGTCACGATCTTGCCAGGGCCGCCTTCGAGCAACTGGCTGCATCGCTCACCTTGCACTCAGCCATAGACGACGCCCCGCCTGAAGTCGCCGAACTGTTGTCGCGCCTAGCGGTCCAAGACAGCGAAGAAGACGCCGACGACGTGCTGCGCCGGCTGGTCGACCGCGCAGCCGTTGCGGAACTGGCGCAGTTGCGCAGGCAGGCGCGGGCACCGGGGGAGGGGCACGCCGGGGCTGACCTGGCGGCTATGTCGGCGCGCGCTGTGGCCATCCAAAATTGCCTGGCGGAGCTACGGGCGATCGACCCGGCTACCCACGGCGGTCAATTAGCGGACGCAGAACAACCGTTGCTAGCCTTGTTGCTGGGAAGTCCTAGCATGTCGCCCGGACCGGTTGGACGAGAGGGGGCTGTGGACAACTGGTGATCACACCCTTCGATCCCAGCGGGGAGCCCGCCCCTGAGTTCGCGGCCTTGTTGGCCATGGGCCGCGACCGCGGGTACCTCCGGCCCGACGACATCATGGGCGTCGTTGAAGCGGTAGAGCTGCGCCCGGAACTGATCGCGGCTGTGATCGGCCGGATCACGGCCGAGGGTATCGAATGGCGTGAACAGGGGGAGATCCTCTCCGACGAGGGGCTCGACCGCCTTGCCGCAGAAGTTGTCTCCAAGCCGGCGAGCGCCGTCAGGCCCGGGCCGCCGTTACCGCCGGTGCCACTAGCGCCATTGGACTTTCTCGAGCCCGCGGCGGGCACCGGTGTCGCAGCCGCAAATGTCGTGGCGGCAAGTGTCTTGGACGGCGAGCCTGCCGACGGGCTATCCGATGCGGCCAAGCACGGGTTCTTGCGTCGTCGAGCGCGTGATCCTTTCCGCAGTGCCAAGCGGTTCTCGGTGGCGGGGCTCAAGCTCGACTTGGGCGTGGCCAACACCGGGGGTTCCGATTCGGTGCGGGCCTACCTCAAAGAGATCGGCAAGGTCCGCCTCCTGACCGCCGAGCAGGAAGTGACCCTTGCGCGCTGCGTCGAGGTCGGCATCGCCGCTGCGGCGCGCCTGGACAAGCTGGCAGCCGAGGAGGCGGCGAACGGTGGCCGGCGCAACCGGGCGCACGACCGTCAAAGGGAGGTGGACGAGCGCCTGCGCGCCGAGGGGCTCGTCGCTCGACAGGTCCTGGTCGAGGCCAACCTGCGCCTGGTGGTTTCCGTGGCGAAGTGGTACCGCAACCGGGGCCTCTCCTTCTTGGATCTCATCCAGGAAGGGAACGTGGGATTGATGCGTGCGGTCGAAAAGTTCGATTACACAAAGGGCTTCAAGTTCTCGACCTACGCCACATGGTGGATACGCCAGGCCATCAGCCGTGCCATCGCCGACCAGGCCCGCACCATCCGCATCCCGGTCCACATGGTCGACAGCATCAATGCTGTCGTGCGGGCCCAGCGCAGCCTGCTCCAAGAATCGGGCCGAGAGCCCACGTTGGAGGAGGTGGGCGCCCGCGCCGAGATGTCGGTTGAGCGGGTGCGCGAGATCCTGCGGATCAGCCAGGACACGGTCTCGCTGGAGCAACCCATTGGCGACGACGACTTCAACCTGTCTGACACATTGGAGGACGAAGGCGCTCAGACCCCCTCGGACGCGGCCGCCCAGACAATGCTCATCGAGGCGTTGAAGAGCGTACTAGCGGACCTGTCCGAGCGAGAGCGCCAGGTAGTACGCCTGCGTTACGGCTTGGACGACGGCCAGATGCGCACCTTGGAAGAGGTGGGCAAGGCTTTTGGCGTGACCAGAGAACGAGTCCGCCAGATCGAGTCCAAGAGCCTGGCCAAACTGCGCCAGCCCGTGCGCAGCGGCAGGTTGCGCGACTACCTGGACAACTAGGCCCTGTTGCGTCGCTGTGATAGCTTGGCCGAGGTTGATCCGGGGTAGCTCAACC
>DASSZK010000386.1:0-3419 GCA_035702845.1 Acidimicrobiales bacterium | reverse complement strand
ACCCGAATGTCTCAAAGATGCTACCCGCTGTGGTGGCGAGGTACCCTCATGGGGTGCCTGAGCTGCTAATCGCCACAGACTCCCCGAAGGTCTTCGAGGAGGTTCGCGCCGCCGTAGAAGAGCCAGGCGTAGGCCTGCGCTGGGCCCGGCAAGGGCGCTATGTCGTGCCCAACTTGGAAGAGCGTTCGGCCGACCTGGTGATCGCCGACCTTCAGATCGGCTCCATGGGCGGTTACGCCATCGCCATGGACATGGCATTGGAGACGGGGGCCAAGCGGATGTCGCAGACGCCGGCGCTCCTGCTGCTCGACCGGCGGCCCGACGTGTTCCTGGCCCGTCGCACGGGCGTCCAGGGCTGGCTCATGAAGCCGCTCGACCCCATCCGCCTACGCCGCGCCGTCGCTGCCCTGCTGGCCGGGGGCACCTACTACGACGAGACGTTCCTGCCCCAGCCGGCCAACGTGCTCACCGCCACCGAGGCCTCTGCCGGCTAGCACCCCTGCTTCGGAGGTACGAGCCTTCGTACAACCAGGGCTGCTCCAGCCACGACGTTAGGCGTTGGCCAGGGCAGCCGACGCCGGAGTAGCATTGGGGCGCTACAACGGGAAGTAGCGCAGCTTGGTTAGCGCGCAGCGTTCGGGACGCTGAGGCCGGGGGTTCGAATCCCCCCTTCCCGACTCGAGAAGGCGCAGGTCAGAGCCTTGTGGCCTGCGATTGTGGTCGGTGGCCGCCGGATGCTGTGCCCAATTCGTGCCCTAGCCGGTGTACGTTGGGCACGTGCCCAGAGCAAGCCGTCACCACTTCGGCGGCATCCGCAAGCTGCCCTCCGGCCGGTTCCAAGCCCGCTACTACCACGCTGGCGCGCGTTTTCCCGCCCCGACAACGTTCCAGACGAAGGCGGATGCGCTCGCTTGGCTAGCCAGCATCGAAACGGACATCCGCCGTGGGGCCTGGGTCGACCCAGGCGGTGGTGGGATGACCGTCGCGGAGCTTGCCCAACGCTGGCTCGACCACGACCCTTCCAAGCGGGCGAGCACTCTCCTGCGCGACGAAGCCATCCTCCGGCTCCATGTCCTGCCGCCTCTCGGTGGGCGCCGTACCGACGAGGTCACGCCCCCGGACGTACAGAGGCTGGTGAACACGTGGGCCAAGGCTCAGGCGCCGCGCACCGCACGCCGCCAATACGACGTCGTCCGGGCCTTGTTCGCTTACGCCGTAGCTTCTGACTGGCTGGCCAGGTCGCCCTGCCGAGGCATCGACTTGCCGCGGGTCGAAGCTCTGCGCCGGCCCCCTCTCGCCTCCGACGACGTCTGGCGGATCGCAAGGGAGATGGACCAACGGTATAGCCCCATGGTCTGGCTAGGTGCTGTCCTTGGGTTGCGTTGGGGAGAGGTTGCGGGGCTCACGGTGGGGTCGCTTGACCTGCTCCGCGGGACGCTGACCGTGAGCGACCAGCTAGGACGAGACCGAAAGCTTGGGCCGCCGAAATCCTCGGCCGGCCGGCGCACCTTGTCGCTACCGCGGGTCTTAGTTGAACTGCTCGCTGCTCACTTGGCGGTGTCCGCTCTGACAGCCGCCGATGCCGATCATCTCGTCTTTACGACCCGACAGGGCGCTCCCCTCGATTACGGCCACTGGCGCCAGCGGACATGGACGCCGGCCGTCAGGGCGGCTGGGCTCCCGGGGACCGGCTTCCACGACCTTCGCCGCGCCGCAGCCACCGCGCTGGTCCTCGACGGTGTGGACCTGAAGACGGCGCAGGTGCGCCTAGGCCACAGTGACCCGCGTCTGACCCTCGCTGTTTATGCTCAAGCGACCACCGAGGCCGACCGTGTGGCGGCAGAACGACTCGGGGAACGTTTTTTCGGAGCCGGTCGGCCCTAACGGTCTCCCGAAGCTGAGATAAACGGGGACTTCGGGGCCATTGGTGTTCGGACTGTTGTGTCGCAAGACATGCCGGACGAAGCTGCCGAAACATGGCGCCGCACCGGGTTCGCCAGGTGCTGGTACTCGCGGCGTCTCCTGCGCCCTATGCGAGCGCACTGCCTTCGACGCCAAAGCAGACGTCGGAAGCCCCCGACTTGTTTTCAGGAAGTACGTGCCACGGACCTGCGGTCCGGACCCGGACAGGGTCGGTCCTTTCGAGCACGGCCAGGAAAGTCGTTGGGGTCGACCGTGCCATACGGCGACAAACGTCGAGCGGCAGGCCAAGCGATCGCTACGGTCGACCCATGGTCATAGGCATGGTCCCCCATCCAGGCGTGGCCACGGTGCTCGGCTCCGCTGGTCAACACCGCCCGCAAGCCGTCCATTCTCCGCTTGATCTTCCCGATCTGTACTGCTCAGGGACCGTATTGACCTCAAATTGACCCTAAAATTGACCCCCGGAGGTCCCACAGCGGCGGCGCTGGAGGAAGCTCGTTTCAACGCCCCTCTCAGTTCGCCCCACGGCGTGGGAGCGTTGTCAAGGGACGGCGCAGCCGAGGGCGGCCACGAGTGGCCGCTCGGCCCTTGACAACAGCGAGACAGGAGCGCCACCAGCGACAATGGGCAAAGACAGCCGCCTGCGGCTGGCTTGAGAGCGCCTTCGCTCATGTGGCATGACATTTGGGGGCTTCGGAGAGGTCGGTCGCCTGTTGATCGCTCCGTGGCAACGGAGCGTGGTCGCGGGCGCCAGCCCGGGCGCACCTGTGCCAACAGTGCCAATGTGTGCGGGATCGTTGTGGCCCTTTAGCCGGTTAGCGTGTAGAGAACATGGACGATCATTGCCGCGGGTGACTCGCTTTTCTCTTGGGCACACAGCGTATCTCCTGAGCCGGGCCGCCCTCCGGGGAGAGTGCTTCGCTTCAACAGGCAGCGGGTGGGTCGAACGTCAGCCGCCGCCGTCGAGCGCTTAGTCGTCGTTCGGTGTCGTCGAACCATCGGCGATCAGTTGGCATTCGAGCGCCCTGCACAGTGCGCGAACTGTCGCGGCGAAGTGTCATGTCTTTATGGACTCGAACGCCAAGTGGCCGCCGTTGCGCGCGCGTCGCTGTTACGCAACCCCCCTCGTTCTTCCGATCTCGTAGCGCCTGTCGTACCCCCCCGGAGTTCGGGGCTGCCCAACTGCCCCTCGTCAGCGTCGCGAACCGGTGCCCGGGCGCGCGACTCCCGATCCGCGAGCGCGTCCTCGTCCAGGTCTTGTCCCGGCTTCCCGCTTGGGGCGCGTATACCTTGACTGCCCGTTCGTCGCTGACGGTACAGGGGGGTGCTCGCATGCCTGGGCCCACGTACCTTGCTGCGGGTTGCCGAGACGACGGTGGTGTCGGTCGACGAACTGGCGCTCACCTTCGTGGCAGCCAGCGGGGACTGTCGTCGTGGCCCATGACCAGGTCCGGCTGTCAGAGCCATCCGTCAAGCCGAGCGTCGCTGCGCCGCAA
>DASSZK010000356.1:0-5752 GCA_035702845.1 Acidimicrobiales bacterium | reverse complement strand
TGCATCTAGCGCCCCCGCCACTTTGGGGGTGGGTGTCGCGCAGGCGACGGCGGTAGCGGACGCACGCGCGGCGCGCGCCCAACACTTGGACGAGACCGGGGTGTACGTCCACGTGATCGCCGACGGAGGGATGGTCACCGGTGGTGACGTTGCCAAAGCGATCGTGTGCGGAGCAGACGCCGTCATGCTCGGGACGCCGCTTGCCCGCGCTGCCCAGGCGCCGGGGCGGGGATGGAACTGGGGTATGGGCGCCCACCACGCATCGCTGCCAAGGGGCTGGCGCGTGCCGGCGAACACGTGCGGCACGATGGAGCAAGTGCTGCTTGGGCCGGCCCGCTCCGCCGATGGCAGCTCGAATATCTTCGGTGCCCTGCGCACTTCGATGGCGATGTGCGGCTACCAGACGCTGAAGGAGTTCCAAAAGGCGGAGCTCGTGGTCGCCCGGCGTGACGCAGCTGCCGGCGGCTCCGCGACTGAAGGGACGGTGTCGGGGCTCTGAGCAGCGCGGACCTGCTCGAGGGGCTGAACCCTGCCCAGTACGAGGCAGTCACCCACCCGGGCGGCCCGCTGCTTGTCGTCGCCGGCGCAGGCTCGGGTAAAACCCGCGTCCTGGCTCACCGGATCGCATGGCTGGTACGGGAAAAAGGTCTGTCTCCCATGGAGATCCTGGCCATCACCTTTACGAACAAGGCCGCGGACGAGATGCGCCATCGGGTCGCCGGCCTGGTCGGCCCGGTCGCAGAAAAGATGTGGGTGGCGACCTTTCACTCGGCCTGCGTGCGCATACTGCGCCGGGAAGCCGAGGCTTTGGGCTACCAGCGGACGTTTTCCATATACGACCAAGCAGACGCCGTCCGCCTCACCGGTTACGTCGTGCGGGAAATGGGCCTGGATACCAAGAAGTTCCCCGCCCGGGCCGTGCACGCCGCTATATCAGGGGCGAAGAACGAGGTCATGGACGCCGCGGCCTACTCGCAGTACGCGAGGCGTAGTTCCATGTTTGAGCGCCGCATCGCCGACGTGTACCAGGAGTACCAGCGCCGGCTGCTAGCGGCCAACGCTATGGATTTTGACGACTTGCTGCTGGCGACGGTCCAGCTGCTGCGCCGCCATCCCGACGTTCTCGCGCGTTACCGGGACCGGTTCCGGCATTTGCTGGTAGACGAGTACCAGGACACCAACCGAGCTCAGAACGAGCTGGTTATCCAGCTCGCAGGCGGTCACCATCAGGTAACCGTAGTGGGGGATTCAGATCAGTCGATCTATGGGTGGCGCGGCGCCGATGTCCGCAACATCATGGAGTTCGAAAAGGCCTTCGATGACACCACGGTAGTCGTGTTGGACCAGAACTACCGCTCCACCCAGACCATCCTCGATGCCGCCAATGCCGTCATAGCCAACAACATGGCCCGCAAGCCCAAAGAGCTGTGGACATCCCAAGGTGCCGGCGAAAAGGTGGTCCGCTTCATCGCCGAAGATGAACATGACGAGGCCTCGTGGGTGGTGGCCGAGGCGAGCGAGCTCCATCGCTCCCACGTATACCGGTGGGGCGACATGGCCGTCTTTTACCGGACAAACGCTCAGAGCCGGGCCATCGAAGAAGAGCTCGTCCGGCTCAACGTCCCCTACAAGGTCGTCGGCGGCGCACGTTTCTACGAGCGCCGCGAGGTAAAGGACATGCTCGCGTACCTGCGGGCCATCGAAAATGTAGGCGACGAGGTCTCGTTGAAGCGAGTGCTGAACGTGCCCCGTCGGGGCATTGGCGAGACGAGTGTTTCGCGTTTGGACGCGTTTGCCGCAGCCAATTCAATATCTTTCGCAGATGCCTTGGAGCGCGCCAAGGAGGCGGGCGTCACCGGTAAGGCGCTCTCGGGCATCGGATCGTTCCTGCGGCTCATGGCTGACTTGCGTGCCCTGGCCGCTGGCACCCTGCCGGAAGTGGCGTCAGCGGAGCAGGTGCCGCCGGGCACAGGGCCGGCTCCCGGGCATGGGACTTCGCCGGGGTTGGGGACAGATCCGGTGGCAGGCGCTGCTGCGCGTTTTGCCGAAGGCTCGCTCTTTTCTGCCTTCACGGTCCCAGAGCTCCCGCAACTGGCCGCTCCGGCGGTGATACTGCAGGCAGTCATCGACAAGACCGACTATTTCCAGGAGCTGAAGGCCGAGAGTGCCACCAAAGTCGAGATCGAGGGCCGCATAGAAAACGTAGAGGAACTCCTTGGGGCGGCACGCCAAGCCTCAACGCTGTCGGAGTTCCTGACCGAGGTGAGCCTCGTCGCAGATACAGACGACCTCGCTGAGGACGGGACTTCGATGACGCTGATGACCTTGCACACGGCCAAAGGCTTGGAGTTCCCGGTCGTGTTCATGGTGGGCATGGAGGAGGGCGTCTTCCCGCACCTGCGCGCGCTAGGGGAGCCGGCGGAGCTGGAAGAAGAACGCCGCCTCTGCTACGTCGGGGTCACCCGCGCCAGGGAGCGCCTTTACATGTCCTACGCCTGGTGCAGGAGCCTGTGGGGAGAGGCGCAGTACAACCGGCCCAGCCGCTTTGTCGAGGAGATACCTGAGCACCTGGTGCGCACGGTCAGCCGCCAGGCCCGGGGCGGCCAGCAGTACGGGCGCCAGTCGGGTGGCCGCCAGTCCCGCGAGGAGTTCCGTACGGCGATGGTGGAGTCCGCGCTGCGGCGCGGCCAGGTCGCCCCGGTGCATGGAACGGGGGCAGAGCGGCTGGGGCTCACGCCCGGAGAGCGTGTGGTCCACGGCAAGTACGGCGAGGGGATCGTCATCGAGGTGGCCGGGGCCGGAGCCGATGCGGAGGCGACGATCCGCTTCCCCGATGTGGGCGAGAAGCGCTTCAGCCTTCACCTCACACCTCTGAAGCGGGCTTAACCTAGCGGACAACCGGTGCCTGGGCCCGACTGGGTAGTGCGTCCTCCCTGGTGCCGGGAAAAATGCCCACCCAGTGGCACTGGTGGCCCCGGCCCTGGGTTGGAGCGCGCAGCCCAAAAGGGGCCCTGGGCGCTCGGCGCTTTACCGCCAGTCGTCGTCCTGGGGCACGTCGTACGCCTGCTCGATGGCATCGGCCTCGGGCACCTCGAAGGCAACCTTGGGTGCCACCATCGAGGCCGTACCTCCGTCCTCGGGGACGACAGGCTGGGCCTGCTCGAGGGCGTCAGCTTCGGGGACCTCGGGGCCGGTGCTTGCCATGCACCCGAAGCTACTACCCGTGACCGCCTCGACGGTAGCCTGCGGGGAACCGTTGGGCCCCCTAGGATTTGCTGTCTATGGACAACCGCCGTGTGGTCGTTACTGGCGTGGGGGCGGTCAGTCCCCTGGGCTTGGACGTCGAACAGACGTGGCAGGCGCTCATCGCCGGTCGTAGCGGCGTCCGTCCGATAACGGCGTTCGACGCATCGACCTCGCCGGTGAAGATCGCAGCCGAGGTTGTCGGCTTCGACTCGGCGACCGTCTTTGGCCGGCGCCGGGCGCGCCATCTGGACCGGGTGGTCCAGCTGGCCTTGGTGGCCACCAAGGAGGCAATCGAAGCCTCCAAACTGGACGTAGCTGCAGCCGCCGAGCGGACGGGGGTCGTCTACGCCTCGGGTATCGGCGGTATCAAGACTCTCGAAGACGGGATCCGGACACTGATCAACCGCGGGCCGGAGTGGGTGAACCCCTACGTCGTGCCGATGATGATCCCAAACATGGCAGCCGGGGAAATCGCCATGGAGTGGCAGCTACTCGGTTATAACTGCTGCACGGTGACTGCGTGCTCCGCTTCGGCCCACGCTATCGGCACGGCTTTCGACGCCATCCGCTTGGGGCGGGCAGACGCCATGGTCTGCGGGGGCGCCGAAGCGGCCGTTACCCCGGTGGGCATAGCAGGCTTTGCCGCGATGAAGGCGCTCTCGACCCGCAACCATGAGCCAGAGCGCGCGTCGAGACCCTTCGATGTCGACCGGGATGGCTTCGTGCTAGGCGAGGCCGCGGCCACCCTCGTGCTGGAAGAGCGCGAATTCGCCTTGCGGCGCGGTGCCCCGGTGCTGGCCGAGCTGGTCGGCTATGGCGCCACGGCCGACGCGTACCACATCACCCAGCCTCATCCGACGGGCGACGGGGCGGTGCGCGCCATGGCGGCGGCGTTGGTGGACGCTCACATCGAGCCCGCCGACATCGGTTACGTGAACGCCCACGGCACGTCGACGCCCCCCAACGATCGAGTCGAAACGGTCGCTCTCAAGCGCGTCTTCGGAGAGCAGGTGCCCCTTGTGTCGTCGACCAAGTCAATGACCGGTCACACGCTTGGAGCCGCTGGTGCCCTGGAGTCGGTGTTTTCCATAATGGCACTCCAGCACTCCATTGTGCCCCCAACCATAAACCTCGATACCCCCGACCCTGAGTGCGACCTTGATTACGTGCCGGACGGGCCGCGCGAAGCGGATGTGCGTTACGTAATGTCCAACAGCCTGGGTTTCGGTGGGCATAACGCGTCACTGGTGTTCGGGCAGCCCGACGCCGACGCTCGGGGTTGAGAGCCCGTTACGGCTGCGTACAGGCACCTTCCTGAGCTCAGCACTAAGGCGGCGGGACCGGGCCTTTACAGTCCAGGTTCCCCGTAGAAAAGTTGCTCGGTAACCCGCCGGGCGCGCCTTGTCAGGCGGCGGTACTCCTCGCGCAGTTGGCCCGGTGTCGTACCAAGGCTGCGGGCCAGGGTAGTGAGGCGCGTCCCGGGCGCCGGCAGGGAATCGCCAGGGCCACCCCGTACCAAGAAAAGCCGGTTCCGGGCAGCCTCGCAGAACTCGTAGCTAGCCGCCAAGGCCGACGCCTCATCGCTCGTCACTATCCCGGCGCTCTCGAGCGCGTGGAGCGCATCGAGGGTCCCCTCGCTCGTGGCGCCGTGGCGCAATTGCAACAGCTGGACGGTCCATTCCACGTCAGAAAGCGATCCTGGCCCCAGCTTCAGGTGGAACTCCGGGTCTTCTCCGGAGGGCACCCGTTCGCGCTCGATCCTTGCTTTCATCCGGCGGATGTCCCCGACGTCGTCGTCGCTCAGCCCCCTGCCCCACACGAAGCTCCGGGCAAGCTCGGCGAAACGCTCTCCAAGCTCGGCGTCGCCGGCAACGAACCGCCCCCTGACAAGGGCCTGCCTTTCCCATACAAGCGCCCACCTGTCGTAATAAGTCTCGAAGGCGCGAAGGCTCCTTGCAAGGGGGCCCTTGCGCCCCTCTGGTCTTAGGGACAAGTCGATCTCGTATATACGGTGAACCGGGGTGTCGCCGCGCAGTAAGCGCAGAAGGGACTCCGCCACCTTTTCGGCGTCCTCTGGCTGCATGATCTCGTCGTCGAAGACCACCATCAGGTCGAGGTCGCTGGCATAACTGAGCTCGGCGCCGCCGAAGCGGCCCATTGCTACCACGGCGACGCCTTTGACAGCGGGGGGCGCCTCCCCAAGGGTCTTCGAGTCGGGACGGCCCTGGCCGCCCGCCGCGCGGGCGACGACCGCTCGGAGGGTCATCTCCAGTACCGACTCGGCGAGACTTGTCAGGGCACGAGCCGTCGCAGCCACATTTTCGCGCCCGAGCACATCGCGGCTTTGAGCCCGCAGGGTTTCGCTTCGAACCAGGCTGGCAAGCCCCCGCCACCACTGCTGTGGCGGCCGCCAGGCCATGCTCTCTGCGGCGCGGCGCTCGAGCACGGATCGCCCCGGTTGCGGACCGGGCCCATCGACGAGATGGACAAGTTGTTCGGGGTGGTG